>JANQOD010000165.1 GCA_028289745.1 Allomuricauda sp.
GTAATGGCGTTTAGGGGTCCGGGTTTCAACACACCGATGTCAACGCCATGGTCGCGTAGGCGGACCTGTGATTGGCACATGATGATGCTTAACAGAAACAGTAGCGGTACCAGGTGGTTCTTGGTCATGGTGTGGCGCATGAGGTATCGGCCACGATCTTCCATTGCCCATCGATTTTTTTCATCACCAGCATAAAAATACCCTTGGCGTCGCCTACCTCACGGGTCAGGTAAAATTCGCCCAGCACGTAATAGGCTTCGGCGGTAATAGGGGTGATGTCGTTCAGTACAAAACGCAATTGCCCGAAATGCGCAGCAGTAGGGTAGCTCTTTCGGTACCTGTCCATCGTGGCCTGCCAGCCACGTACCACGCCCGCACTACCGTAAAAGGTCAGGGAGTCTGATTTCCAGTAGGTTTCCATAAAGGTTTCGAGGTCATAGTTGTTCCAAGCGGTGCGCTGGGTTTCCAGCACCGCCTTGATGGCTTCTTCGTCAGTAGTGTTCAATTGGCCCATGGCAAGGGTTGCCACGAAGAGACAGCCTATCAAAAATGGTTTTCTCATTCATTCAAATTTTGTGGTTACGTCATTGTTCATTCTTGGGCCAACGCGACAGCTCGGCCTCGGCAGCGATATAGCCAAAACCCGCCCAAGTGCCTGATGCCAATAAATCTTCATATAAAGTTTTCGCCTTATTGGTATCGCCATTGTACTGGTACCAATGGGCAATGCCATAGCGTACCGCCTCGCTCGAACCGATCGATCCGCTGCCGCTCAGGGCCGCTTCCTTTAGTTCGCCCTTGTAAAACAACAGCAGTCGGTGATAGCCATCGTTCTCAATGATTTCCATATCGGCGGTAATGGGGGCGAGTATTTTTTCGGCCTCCTCGGGGCGTTCCATCCGTTGAAGGATCATATACAGCCAATGTGAGCTGGCCACCCGCATATCATCGTTTGTCGAGGCCTTAAAGCAATGCTGAAAATGTTCCAATGCCTTGTTCCAATCCCCTTTGAGATAATAGGCCAGTCCTAAATGGTAGTAGATGTTGGTATGTAAACTCGACACCGGTTGGTTAAGCCGATTGGGTATGCCATCGGGTTCGACGACATCGGCGGTGCCCTGTATCATAGTGGCCCCTTTTTCAAGATCTTCAATGGCAAGGCCCAACTGGCGGGTAGAGATATAGCGGTGGCCGCGATGCCGATAAAAACGCGCATCTTCCGGAAATTTTTCGATGCCCTCGGTATAGGCCTTTATGGCTTTTTGGTAGTCGCCCAGATAGGCCAGGCGCCGCCCCAGCCAGATTTTGGTTTCGGCACTGTCGGGGTGCTGCTTATAGGCGGCAAGGGCCTTTTCATAGTTCTTTACCTTTTTGTCGTCGATGGGCCTGAGCTTGGGGCTCACCAAGGGTTTGCCCAACAACGATTGCCCCTGCAAGGTATCGATCTGTACTTTTTTTGCTGTTGGTGTTTTGGGGGTTTGTTTGCAACCCAACACAAGAATGGCCAACAAGGGCAATAGACGGGTTTTCATGTAGGTAAGGTAATCAAAACAATTGTGTTTTGACAGGGTGCCTTTTTGAAAATGGGGGTTCTTGTATTATTTGCCGCCTTTGACCACGGCAACAGCCTCGATCTCTACGCCCCATTCGGGCCGCCCTAGGGCCTGTACCCCCACCAAGGTGCTGGCGGGCATGTCTTTATCGCCCAAGAGTTCTTTTCTGACCGTTCTAAAGGTATCGAGATAGGCGGGCTGGTAGTCGACGATATAGGTATTGTATTTGACCACATCATCAAAGGTGGCCCCTGCGTTTTCGAGCGTTTTGAAAAGTTTGCTCAACGCATCCCGAAATTGGGCCTCAAAGTTTTCGCCACTGCCCACTTGCCCTGAAATATAAATGGTTTGGATCCCATTGGCCTCCACCGCCACGGCTTGTGAGTACCCTTGGGCAGGGTCGATATAGGTTTTGGTGAGCTTGGAATTTGGAATTTGAGATTTGTTGGGTTTACCCGGTTGGGGTTGGCAGGAAAACAGGAAAACCAAACCGATAAAAAGTAGTGATTTGTTAATATGTAATTGATTTTTCGTTTTGACTTTATTCTTGATTGATTCCTCAAAATAAGATGCTGATATCAGCATAAAAGAACAACATGCACAAGAAATTACTTTTTTTGTGCAAGTAAGACTGAACATGCGTAATTTTTTAGTTTTTTGTGGACTTGGTAGGAAATAAAAAACGTATCCTGAGCGTGTTAATTAATGGGAAACTGGGTAAGCATTGTTTTAAAATGGATTATTTGGTGACAATATCAACTTTTTCTAACCAGTTCAACCAGATTTCATTTGCAATTTCTTCTATACTTAATTTTTCATTGTTGCGTCCATAAAAGTTATTTTGTAATGTCCAAAAAAGCTCAAAATCGTCCCAATGAATACCATAGCCAAAATTGGTTGAAGCATCATTATCAAAACTATACAAGATAGAATATTCGGAACTTCCAAAACCAGCATAAACGTTTGAACGAAGATTGCCTTTGACAATTTTTATTTTAGATTCAGCTTTTATTTTGTTACGATTAACAATTAAAGCTTCAAAAGAATCTTCATTATTCACTAGAATCCGTGTTTTTATATTTTCAATACCATCTATTTCCTCAACATTTTTTTCCAAAACTCTTTTCAATTCTTTAAAACCTTCATTTAGAAAATCCATTTTTTGAAGGGAATCAAAATCCTTTTTCACCTTAAAGTTTGCAGGCAAAGAAGAAGGAATTTTGATATTAGAAGGCTGCGATTCCTCGGAATATCCAGAAATAAGCCTTCGGATATTTTGTATTACGTCTAACATGGCATTGTTTTTATTGCTCCATTCAGAAACAGGTTTGCCATCTTTCGGCAATGCTTTATAATCAGAAAAAGGGGTGCTTTTCCAATCACAAGGCTCTACGATAATTGGAACGATTATCATAACACCCTGTTCTTGCTTTTCACGCGCAGTTTGAAACTCTTTCTCATAGCAATAGTTTGAGCTTAAATAGTCAGGACTAATTAAGCCTAGAAACAATTGAGAATCTTCAAGTGAAGAGGTAATTTGGGAATCGAATTTCGCTCCTGCCAAAATTCTTTTATCAGTCCAGTCTTGAATTAAATTATCTCTTCTAAGTTGTGCAAGGTGTCGATGCAAAAGATTAAGGTAACCCTCATCTTGATGACTATACGAAATAAAAGCTTTCATACTCAAAATTAACTATTCTCAACAATCCCTATCTTCTTCAGTCAGGCCTTAAATTTTATTGGCCCATAGGTTGGACATATCCTTTTTACAGAACTTATATGTCTAGAACTCCTTTAAAAACTCCTATTACCTTAAATTCCTTTAAATCATCGTCTTCTAAAATTAACTCTTTATATTTTGGATTTGTAGATAATGGTTTTAAAGTAATTGTACTGTGAGACCATCCATCTTCTCCTTGTACCTTAGTGCTATGATATTCTTTTACGGTATAGCTTGAACCAAAATCTGAATCTTGAATACTTGTAAGTTCTGCTAGGACGATCAAGCCATTTCTAGAACCACCGCTATATTTCTCAAATAGACAAATTGAACCATTGGGAATTATCTTGTTCATTGATTCTCCGATTACAGTGCAAGCAAAGACATTTTCCGAAGGCTTATGAAACTCCGGCACTCTAATAAACTCTTTGTTTTCCGTCTGTTGTTGCTCACTGAAGTCACCTGCTGCTGCACTCAAATCGTAAAACGGAACGGAGTTAACATATGGTATTAGTGGTTCTGTTTTCTTGATTTCTGCCATGTGATGTTCAGGGTCAGCAACTTCTATTGAATCTCCCAAATAATCTCGAAGGTTTGGATTGCAAGCGTAGACATACGTGCCCCTAATGCCTCGTAGCATCATTGTCTTATATATATTTATTATGTATTCTTCTAATTCCTTAGGACCTTTTATTGATTGCTTACCATTTTTGTCAAAGTAGTTTTCTTTAATTATTTCTATGCAGCCCTTTTGCTTATTATAAGATATTTCATTTCCAAAAATGACCCCCGCATAATTGAGGTCATACCCTTGAGAGGTGTGAATACAACCTACTTCATTGATAGAGTTTTTTGTGCTAATCCAATCTTTGGTCACTGTATTCCACTGAAGTTTTGTGCCATCGATATCTATATCAAGAAGACTTTCGTTATTTTTTGATATCCATGGCCATGAAAAACCAGCGATTACTCTAGAGAGACCGTAGCTTTCATTTCTCTCCTTTATTTTATCAATCATTCCATCAATGGAGTTGAATAGAAGCAGTTCATACTTGCGCGAGGAATATTTGACATTAGGATTGTTTGATTGGGAACCTAAGAGCTTGTCGATAAATCTTACATAAGAATTGCCGCCCTTTACCCTAAACTGTGAGAGCAGTTTTTCAACTCTTGTTGATGAGCGAGCTTTTAAATTCTCAAAAGCTTCGCTTCTTACATCTGAGGGTTTAATTGATTGTCCACTATCATAAAATAGAATAGTTTTATCTGCCTGAATTGTAACAAAGTCTAATTCACTAGAGGTTTCTGGATTGAGACCTAGTCTTTCACAGCCCTTGTTAAAGGCATCGAAATATGTTCCAAGGTTTACCCTTCTTCTCAGCCTGTGAGATTCATCTACAATTAAGATGTCATACCTATTTCGAGTCACCTCTGCCGGACTAATTACCATATTCGCTCGCAATCCCTTAATATTCTTAAATACTTTTTTCATTGTGCCCCTGAAAGAAGACATTGGGATGACCAAGGCCATTTTTGGATTTGGATACTTATATTTTAAATGATTGATAACTGTAACAAACTCTGCTTGATCTTCTCCGAATTCCTTAAAATTGAAATCTGTATTGTCCGAGTTTAATATTTTAAAAAGAAATACTGCAAGAATTGTTTTTCCCGTTCCAGCTCCTCCTTCAACAATCATGTTTTTTGAAAAGCCGTTTAAGAGACTCTCCATTATCATCATCAAACCTTTTCGTTGATCATCGGCGAGATTCTTGTAGGGAGAATACTTAAAAAGATCTGAGTTATTAATATATTCTAATGAGTGTTCTGTTATGCCTTGAGCCCTAAGAGCGTTCCAAAGAGAAGTAAAAATGTTCCAATAATCTTTTTTTTGAAAATAGGTGTGATTCGCCAATCCTAGGTTTCCATTTAAAAGCTTGTACTTACCATCACCCGCTATGTACTTGATGAGATTTGATTCTATATCTAGAGTGGCAGATTTGTTGAATTTTTTGCTTGTAATCAGATGTACTGTCGTTAGTTTATTTTTCTCATTGTTTTTCAAATGAGCAAGCATTCTTGACTGTGTGTCCGTAGTTTCTCCAACATACGCTTCCCTAACCTTTCCATCACTAAGTATATAGACAATAGGCCATAAATCTTCGAAGTATTTGTTATGGCCCAAATTTGCTATGAGATTTTTTGAGAATACATGTTTCTCAATTTCAAAATCTATCTGAAAACTCACAATTCATCATATTTTTTTGCAGTTCCCTTTGATTTCTTCACGGGATACTTTTCTCCATTTGTTTTGATTTTATCAAGGACAATTTTTTTTACATCAAAATCATATTTGTCTGCCAATAGAAAAGCATAGGCAAAAACATCAGCAAGTTCTTCTTTCACTTTTTTAGAATTTGCCTGATTTGCATCTTTCCAAAGAAATAATTCTAATAATTCTCCAGCTTCAATACTAATGGCAAGTGCCAAGTCTTTTGGATTATGAAACTGTTCCCAATCTCTTTCATTTCTAAATTTGATTAGAGAATCTATAATTTCATCAAAATCGCTCATTGTTTAAAAAATTCTATACTTCTATTGAGACTTCAATGTACTAAAACCCTCACAACTATCAAGAATGAAAAGCAATTTTCCTTTCCCCTATTTTTATTACATTTAAGACTGACTAATTCAAAATACCTATCATGAAATTTCTGCTTTCGAAAGCCGGCATCGTATTGCTGGCCCTGACCTTCTTCACCTTTACCGCTGAAGCGCAACGGCGCAAAAAAACGACCCAGACCTCGTCTGACATTTCTTCGGCCCTTTATTCAAGCCTTGAATACCGTTTGGTGGGGCCCTTTCGTGGGGGGCGCTCGGCAGCGGTAACCGGGGTGCCCAGTGAACCCAACCTCTTCTACTTTGGGGCCACAGGGGGTGGCGTATGGAAAACCACCGACGGTGGCCGTACTTGGTCGAACATTTCCGATGGTTATTTTGGGGGCAGTATCGGGGCCGTTGAGGTGGCCAAGAGCGATCCGAATGTCATCTATGTGGGCGGAGGTGAAAAGACGGTGCGCGGTAATGTCTCTTCAGGTTATGGGATCTGGAAAACCGTAGATGCGGGCAAGACCTGGCAACCCGCCGGACTCGAAAAGAGCCGTCATGTGTCGCGATTGCGGGTACACCCCACCGATTACAATACGGTCTATGCGGCCGTGATGGGCAATATCTACAAGCCCACCAAAGAACGGGGCATCTACAAGACCACCGATGGGGGCAAGACTTGGAAGCAGCTATTGTTCGTCAACGATATGGCCGGGGCGGTCGATCTGACCTTCGACCCGAACAATCCCCGTATTCTGTATGCCAGCACCTGGCGGGTACAGCGTACGCCCTACAGTTTGAGCAGTGGGGGCGAGGGGTCGGCCCTGTGGAAGAGTACCGATAGCGGTGACACGTGGACAGAAATCAGCAAAAACGAAGGCTTTCCCAAAGACACCCTGGGCATTATCGGGGTGTCGGTATCGCCCGTAAACCCTGAACGGGTGTTCGCCATTGTTGAGCACAAAGAAAAGGGTGGACTGTACCGCTCTGACAACGCCGGCAAGACATGGGTGCAGGTGAATGACGAAAGAAAACTGCGCCAACGGGCCTGGTACTATACCCGCGTGTATGCCGATACCAAAGATCAAGATGTGGTCTATGTGCTCAACGTACGTTATCATAAAAGCACCGATGGCGGCAAGAGCTTCAATACCTTCAATGCCCCCCATGGTGACCACCACGATCTATGGATCGCCCCCGAGAACAGCCAGCGCATGATCATCGGTGACGATGGCGGGGCACAGGTCAGCTATGACGGCGGTACCACATGGAGCACCTACTACAACCAACCCACGGCACAGTTCTATCGGGTGACAACTGATAATGCCTTTCCGTACCGTATCTACGCGGCACAGCAAGATAATTCGACCGTGCGCATCAAGCACCGCAGTGATGGGGCCACTATCGATGAAGACGATTGGGAACCCACCGCTGGCGGCGAGAGTGCCCATATCGCCATCGATCCCACCAACAACGATATCGTCTATGGGGGCAGTTATGGCGGTTTCCTCACACGGGTGAACCACGACAACAGAACCGTGCGCGGCATCAACGTATGGCCCGATAACCCGATGGGGTACGGGGCCGAGGGCATGAAGTACCGGTTTCAATGGAACTTTCCCATTATCTTTAGCAAGCACGACCCCAAAAAGCTGTATACCTTCTCGAACCATGTGCATATGAGTACCAATGAGGGCCAAAGTTGGCAGCGGTTGAGCGATGACCTGACCCGCAACGACCCCGACAAACTGGTGAGCAGTGGCGGACCCATCACCCAAGACAATACGGGGGTGGAATATTACTGTACCATTTTCGCCGCGCAAGAGAGTCCGTTGAAAGAAGGGCTGCTCTGGGTCGGTAGTGACGACGGACTTGTGCATATCACCCAAGACGGGGGCCAGACTTGGCGGAACATCACCCCCAAGGGCATGCCCGAGTGGATGATGATCAACAGCATAGAGCCTTCCGCCTTTGATGAGGGCACCTGCTATGTGGCGGGCACACGCTATAAACTGGGAGATTTCGCGCCCTACCTGTATAAGACCACCGACTATGGCCAAACATGGACAAAGATTACCAACGGTATCGAAAGCGAACATTTCACAAGGGTGGTTCGCGAAGACCCTAAACGCAAGGGACTATTGTACGCGGGTACCGAAACCGGCATGTACATTTCGTTCAATGATGGTCAGAATTGGGAAAAGTTTCAACTGAACCTGCCCATCGTGCCCATTACGGATCTGGCGATCAAAGACAATAATTTGGTGGTGGCCACACAGGGGCGCAGTCTTTGGGTCGTGGACGATCTGACGGTACTGCACCAGGTCAAGGCTTCCGATGGGGCCGTAAATGCGAAACTTTTTGCCCCGAAAGACTCGTACCGTACCAAGGGGAGAACCCTAAAAGAACCCTCGAAAACGGCTGGGCAGAACCATCCCAACGGGGTGGTCACCCATTTCTATGTGAAAGATTTTGATAAGGAAAAAGACAGTGTCGCCCTGACCTATTTCAATATGAGGGGCGATAGTCTGGCCAGCTACAGTACCTATGCCAAGGAGAAAAACAAAGAGCTGAAGGTCAAAGCGGGCGGCAATACCCATGTCTGGGATACCCGTGGCAAGGGGGCCGAAAAGTTGAAGGGCATGATCTTATGGGCGGCGAGCCTCAATGGGGCCAAGGCGGTGCCCGGTGACTACCAAGTGTCGCTGAACATCAACGGAGCGGCCCAAACACAGCGGTTCAAGATTTTGGCCGACCCACGGGCTGAGGTATCCGTGGCCGATATGCAAAAACAGTATGACTTTATCACCAGTGTCAATGAAACGATCGATAAGGCCCATCAGCGCATCAAAAAAATCAGAAAGATCAATGAAAAACTCGATGCCTTTGTAAAGCAGTATAAGGGTAATGAACAGACCAAGGCCTTGGTCGAGCAGGCCAAAAAGATGAAAGAAGGGTTTTCTGAAATCGAAAAGGCACTCTATCAGACTAAGAACCGAAGCAACCAAGACCCGTTGAACTTTCCGATTCGGCTGACCAACAAATTGGCGCATTTGAACCGACTGGTCTCCATCGATGATTTTCCGCCCACTGACCAAGATGTGGCGGTGAAGAACGAGATGACCACCAAGGTCAATACGCAGTTGCGGGCTTTTGATGCGTTGGTCGATAAAGAGATGACCGCCTTTAATGAGGAGTTCAATGCACTGGGGTTGAAGTATTTGTCGGTGGAGGAGTAGTTTTGTTGGACAGTAGGCAGTAGGCAGTAGGCAGTAGGCAGTAGAAGTAAGAACTTAAATTTGGGATTTGGGATTTGAGATTTTAATGTTGGACGCTATACGCTATACGCTAGACGCTGAACGCTATGCGCTAAAGACTACAGACTAAAGACTACTAACTATAGGCGGTAGACAGTAGGCGGTAGACGGTAGGCAGTAGGCAGTAGGCAGTAGAAGTAAGAACTTAAATTTTGAGATTTGAGATTTGAGATTTGAGATTTGGGATTTGGGATTTGGGATTTGGGATTTGGAATTTGGAAGCTTGATGCTCGGTGTTGGATGCCCGATGCTATGCGGTAGGCGTTAAGCGCTGGACGCTAGACGCTGGACGCTAAAAACTACGAACTATAAACTACAGACTAAAAGAAGGAAGAGTGAACCAAAAAAGGAATGTCGACAGGTACTGTACCGTTCTTGGCTATTTGCTGTTGATCGGTCTTTTGTCGCTGCCCTTGCATGTTGTAGGCCAACGATTAGAACGGCCCAATGTGATCATTATCATTACCGATGACCAAGGCTACGGTGATCTTGGGACAACGGGCAATCCGCATGTGAAGACCCTGACCCTAGATGCTTTGGCCAAAGAGAGCGTGCGGTTCAATAATTTTTATGTTTCCCCTGTTTGCGCACCGACCCGGGCCAGTTTGATGACCGGACGGTATTCATTACGAACGGGGATCAGGGATACTTATAACGGAGGGGCCATTATGGCATCGAACGAAGTGACGATTGCCGAAATGCTAAAGACCGCAAATTATGCGACGGGAATCTTTGGCAAATGGCATTTGGGAGATAACTATCCGAGCAGGCCCCAAGACCAGGGCTTTGACGAGGTGGTCATGCACCTATCGGGGGGTATGGGGCAAGTAGGTGATTTTACCACTTATTTTCAAGGCGATCGAAGTTATTTTGATCCCGTGCTCTGGCATAACGGCACAAGGCAAAAATACCGGGGCTATTGCAGTGATATCTTTGCTGAAGAGGCCATTCGCTTTATCGAAGAGAACAAATCGGGCCCTTTCTTCTGTTATCTGTCGTTCAATGCCCCACATACCCCGCTACAGGTGCCGGAAAAGTACTATCAGCTATATAGTGAAGTGGACCCCGCAGCCGGATTTGAAGATGATTCACGCCCCTTTGTCGAAATGACCGATCAAGACAAGGAAGACGCCCGAAGGGTCTATGCCATGGTGACCAATATCGATGATAACATCAAAAAATTGCTGCAAAAATTGAAAGACCTCAACATCGAAGAGAACACCCTGATCATCTTCATGACCGACAATGGCCCCCAACAGGTACGCTACGTAGCGGGAATGAAGGGCAGAAAGGGCAGTGTTTTCAATGGCGGGGTAAGGGTGCCGTTTTATCTGAAATATCCCGCAAGGCTGAAAGGGAACAGCGATATAGCCACCGCCGCCGCACATATCGATGTGTTGCCCACCCTTGCCGAAATCTGTGGCATTGAACCGGCCGAAGATAACCAATGGGATGGCAGAAGCTTGGTGCCCTTGATGGAAGAAAAAGGCGATTGGGCACCACGCCCCCTTTTCTTTTATTGGACGCGGAAGTACCCCGTGCGCTACAGAAACATGGCACTGCAAAAAGAACCGTACAAATTGGTGGCACAGACCGATTTTGAT
>JANQOD010000171.1 GCA_028289745.1 Allomuricauda sp.
GGCTCTTTCCCGGGTAGGGCACAAAGAGATGACTGGGCCGGTCAGGCGCAAGAACTAAAAAACAAAAAGTAGTTATGGCTTCAAAGGTTATACACGCACTTTACAATGACGATGACATCTTAATGAAGGCCGTCAAAGAAGTCAGGTCGGCACACCATCATATAGAAGAGGTATATACACCTTTTCCCGTGCATGGGCTCGACAAAGCGATGGGGCTGGCCGATACGCGAATTGCCATCACATCGTTTATGTACGGCTGCCTTGGGCTGGCCGTGGCAATCGTGATGATGAACTATATGATGATTCAAGACTGGCCGCAAGATATTGGGGGCAAACCAAGTTTCACTTATTTAGACAATATGCCGGCCTTCGTGCCCATTATGTTCGAGATGACTGTTTTCTTTGCCGCCCACTTGATGGTGATCACATTTTACTTACGAAGTAAGATGTGGCCTTTCAAAAAAGCTGAAAATCCTGATATAAGAACCACTGATGATCATTTTTTAATGGAAGTCGGGGTGCACGACAACGAAAAGGAATTGACAGAACTGCTTTGGGAAACCGGTGCTGTCGAAGTCAATACGATAGAAAAATAGGGGTAAGATATGAAGCAATTGGTAAAGATAACATCGATTTTGGCCCTCGTTCTTGCAATATCGGCCTGTGCCGATAAGAACCAGCCCAATTACCAGTTTATGCCCAATATGTACGAACCGGTAGGTTATGAAACGTATGAGGGCGTTGACAACGGTCTTTTTCCCGAAGGCACTGCGGCTCTTCAGCCCGTCGAGAACACCATTTCGAGGGGTTGGATGCCCTACGGGTTTGAGAATACCCCAGAGGGGCGCGAGTTGGCAAGAGAACAACAGAGTCCTTTAGATTCATTGGCGATGGAGGATAACTTGGCCAAGGGAGCCGAGTTGTACGCAATCTATTGCGCGGTTTGCCATGGGGCAAAAGGTGATGGACAAGGAACTTTGGTGAAACGTGAAAAAATTCTCGGTGTTCCCAGTTATGCCGATGCGGGCAGGGACATTACGGTAGGCAGCAGCTATTATGTGATGTACTATGGGTTGAACTCTATGGGCTCTTATGCATCACAGTTCGCAAATGAAGAAGAAATGTGGCAGGTCGCCGAGTATGTCATGAAATTAAAGCAAGACTTAACAAAATAGTAGAAGAGGTTATGTACACGTTTTCAAACAGACTCAAGATAGGATCTTTTATACTAATGGTACTTGGTGTCATTTGTCTTGCTACGGGCTTTTTGAGTGCCCCAAGTACGGTTGAGGAGGCCAAAGAAATGGTCGCCGCCTCACATCATGATGGCCATGGAGGTGACCATGGGGAAACCGTAGCCCATCACGATGAGGGCCACGATGCCTCACATGATGAGCATCTCTTGCACCAATTGCAGAACCGGCCTTGGGCGGCATTATATACCGCGGCGTTCTTTTTCTTCATGATCGCCCTGGGCGTATTGGCCTTTTATGCCGTTCAACGTGCGGCCCAAGCAGGTTGGTCCCCTATGCTCTTCAGGGTCATGGAGGGCATTACCGCCTATCTGGTGCCCGGTGGGATCATTGTTTTTGTGATTCTCGTATTGTCGGTATTGCATATGAACCATCTATTTGTTTGGATGGATGCCGACGTGGTCGCACACGATAAATTGCTACAAGGTAAAGCCGGTTATCTGAATCCGACATTCTTTTTGATACGTGCGGCCCTCTTTTTAGGGGGATGGATTTTCTACCGCGAATACTCAAGAAAACTCTCGTTGGCACAAGATGAATCAGAGGATACTTCGAATTTCAAAAAGAATTTTAGGATCTCTGCCGGGTTCTTGGTGTTCTATCTCGTCACCGAGTCTATGATGTCTTGGGACTGGATCATGAGCCTTGACCCCCACTGGTTCAGTACCTTGTTTGGCTGGTATGTCTTTGCCAGCATGTTCGTTTCGGGTATTACGGTGATCGCCATGGTGACCGTCTATCTAAAATCAAAAGGATATTTGACCGAAGTCAACGATAGCCACATTCATGATTTGGCAAAGTTCATGTTCGGGATCAGCATTTTCTGGACCTATCTCTGGTTTGGTCAGTTCATGTTGATATGGTACGCCAATATTCCCGAAGAGGTGACCTACTTCGTTACAAGAATTGAAGATTATAAACTGCCTTTCTTCGGTATGTTGGCCCTCAACTTCATATTTCCGCTATTGATATTGATGAACAGCGATTATAAGCGGGTGAACTGGTTTGTGATTATGACCGGTATCATTATTTTGGTGGGGCACTATCTAGATGTTTTCAACATGGTCATGCCAGCTACTGTGGGCGATCAATGGGGAATAGGCATTTCAGAGATCGGAGGTATCCTTTTCTTTGCAGGGTTGTTTATTTTCTGGGTGTTCACGGCCATGACAAAAGCACCTTTACAACCCAAAAGAAATCCATTTCTTGAAGAAAGCAGACAGTTTCACTATTAACAACACCTAAGCGCAAGAAAGAGACACAATGACAACACTATTGATATTGACAGTTTTGGTTTTGGTGGCCATCGCCATTTGGCAAATGACCAAAATTTTTGAATTGTCACAACTTAGGGCAGAGACCTCTAGAGCGGAAATTGCCAATGATGCCGATAACAACAGCAACGGTTATCTGATGTTTGGTTTTTTGATTTTTATCTACGGCATCACCATTTTCAGTTTCGCCAAGTATTCGAAAGTGTTACTGCCCGAGGCTGCTTCTGCACACGGCGGGGGTTATGATACACTGATGTGGGTGTCTTTTGCCATCATCTTCTTTGTTCAGACGATAACCCAAGCCCTATTGCACTACTACGCATACAAATACAGGGGCAAAAAAGGAAAAAAGGCGCTTTTCTTTGCAGACAATGACCGATTGGAGTTTATATGGACCATCATCCCCGTGATCGTTCTTGCGGGATTGATCATCTGGGGGCTTTATTCATGGACCAATATCATGGATGTCAATGAAGAAGACGATCCCTTGATCATTGAACTTTATGCACAACAATTCAACTGGACGGCCAGATATGCAGGTGAAGACAACGTATTGGGTGATGCCAGTGTGCGGCTGATCGATATCAATAAGGCCAATGTGCTGGGCATTGATGAGGCCGATCCCAATGGTACTGATGATGTTATCGTAAAAGAACTGCACCTTCCCGTGGGTAGAAAGGTGAATTTCATGATGCGGTCACAAGATGTACTGCATTCGGCCTATATGCCGCACTTTAGGGCACAGATGAACTGTGTACCGGGCATGATTACCCAGTTCTCGTTCACGCCTACCATAACCACTGAGCAGATGCGTTTAAACCCTGATGTGGTCGAAAAAGTGAAAAGAACAAACGCCCTAAGGGCCGAATGGGCGGCAGAGGGGAGACCTGATTCTGACCCTTGGGAATTTGATTATGTGCTACTGTGCAACAAAATTTGTGGTAAGTCGCACTATAATATGCAGATGAAGATCATTGTTGAATCAGAAGAAGAGTTCAACAAGTGGATGGCCGAGCAAAAGACCTTTGCAGAAACCCTCTTATCTGATGAACCCGAAACCGGGGCAGCACCTGTGGCAATTGGCGAAGCGGAAGAGATTCTTGAAGAAGTCGCAGTAGAAGAAGTGATAGAAGAATAAAAATTGGAAAAAGAATAATAATACAAAAAGATTATGTCTGCAGTAGCGCACAATCATAATGATGGACACGGACATGATGATCATGGGCATCATCACAAAGAGACCTTCATAACCAAATACATCTTTAGCCAAGATCATAAGATGATTGCCAAGCAATACTTCATAACAGGGGTTTTGGTAATGGGCTTTATAGGCATCGCCATGTCATTGCTTTTTAGAATGCAGTTGGCTTGGCCGGGTGAATCATTCCCAATACTTGAGGCAGTGCTCGGTAAATGGGCCCCCGATGGGGTGATGGATGCAGACATGTACTTGGCCTTGGTTACCATTCACGGTACCATAATGGTCTTTTTTGTACTGACCCAAGGCCTGAGCGGAACCTTTAGCAATTTGTTGATTCCGTTGCAGATAGGGGCAAGGGACATGGCCTCAGGTTTTCTGAACATGCTTTCGTATTGGATGTTCTTTACCTCATCTGTCATCATGCTGATCTCGTTATTTGTCGAGGCAGGCCCTGCAGCAGCGGGTTGGACGATTTATCCACCGCTCAGCGCCCTACCCATGTCACAGCCCGGTTCGGGTATGGGTATGACCTTATGGTTGGTGTCGATGGCCATATTCATTGCATCGTCCCTCTTGGGTTCATTGAATTACATTGTTACCATATTGAACTTGAGAACCAAGGGTATGTCGATGACCAGATTGCCCTTGACCATATGGGCATTCTTTGTTACCGCAATAATCGGGGTCATTTCATTTCCGGTATTATTGTCAGCAGCACTGCTATTGATAATGGATAGAAGCTTTGGCACCTCGTTCTTCCTTTCCGATATCTTTATTCAAGGGGAGGTGTTGCACTACCAAGGTGGATCGCCCGTATTGTTCGAGCACCTTTTCTGGTTCTTGGGGCACCCTGAGGTCTATATCGTGATTTTGCCCGCGATGGGCATTGTGTCAGAAGTGATGTCGGTCAATGCCCGCAAACCGATTTTCGGATATCGTGCGATGATCGCCTCCATACTGGCCATTGCGTTTCTCTCGACCATTGTTTGGGGGCACCATATGTTCATTTCAGGCATGAATCCTTTCTTGGGATCGGTCTTTACCTTTACCACATTGTTGATTGCAATTCCATCTGCGGTAAAAGCCTTTAACTGGATTACCACCTTGTGGAAAGGAAACTTACAGTTGAATCCTGGTATGTTGTTCTCGATTGGTATGGTGTCGACTTTTATTACCGGAGGTCTGACCGGTATCATATTGGGTGACAGTGCCTTAGATATCAATGTGCACGACACGTACTTCGTTGTGGCGCACTTTCATTTGGTGATGGGTATTTCTGCCTTGTATGGAATGTTTGCCGGGGTATACCATTGGTTCCCGAAAATGTTCCAAGGACGTATGATGAGCAAGAATCTGGGCTATATCCACTTTTGGATAACCGCCATTGGGTCTTACGGAATTTTCTTCCCCATGCATTTCGTGGGCATGGCAGGGGTGCCGAGAAGATACTATCAGAACACCGCATTTCCGATGTTTGACGAATTGACCGATGTTCAGGTGTTGATGACGGTGTTTGCCATTATCACCGCGGGGGCACAATTGGTATTTGCCTATAACTTCATAAGAAGTATTTTCTATGGTAAGAGAGGGCCCCTCAATCCGTGGAATGCCACTACGTTGGAGTGGACCGCTCCACAAGAACATATACACGGTAACTGGCCAGGCGCAATACCTCATGTACACCGTTGGGCATATGACTATAGCAAGACCTATGAAAATGGCGATTACATCATTCCAGATCAAGATTTTGTGCCACAGACCGTACCATTACAAGAGAACGAAGAAGAACTCAACCATTAGGTTTTAACAATAAATATAAGGACCCATCCAAAACGGATGGGTTTTTTTGTTGGTGACTTTGGCACTGATATTGTTTCTCAATTTATATCTTTAAAAATATTAAGAGCCTGTCTGTCATGAAAAAACTTATTCTACCCTTATTGTTGTTGTCAGTGATTTCAGCAATGGCCCAACGCAAACCAAAGATCAAGGGAAACCGGGTGGTGACCGAAGTCAATGATGAATTGCCCCCTTTCAATGCCATAGTGCTGAACGACGATTTGGATATTGAATTGAGAAAATCTTTCGGACCGGGATATCGTATAGAAGCTGATGATAATTTGGTCGATATTCTGAAGTTTAAGGTAGAAGACAGCACACTGGTCATTTCTTCCTTTTATACCGTAACATCGAAGAAAAAATTCAATATCACCATAGAATTCGATGAATTGAAAGCGTTGACAGTGCGTGCAGGGAGTATTGTTTGTGAAGACATCATTTCAAACGATATGATGTACATAGATGCTTTTGGTGATTCAGAATTGAACCTTAAGGCCGACGCCTCGGTACTGGATTTGAATATGGAAGATGCCAGTTCTGGTGATTTCAATCTTGATGTCGATTCGTTGAACATCAACCTCAAGAGCAGGGCAAAGCCTTCGATCTATACGGTCAATGGCGTTACCAGGCTACAGGTGCAAGACAATGCCAATATAGTGCTCGAGGGCACTTCTGATGATCTGGTTGCAACTGTACAGGGAAATGCAAAACTGAAGGGCGAACGAATGGAGGCCGCATCGGTCAAGTTAACCGTTCAAGAATCGGCAAATGCCAATATATATGCCTATCGCGATTTAGAACTGAGCTCAAAGGGCAACTCTAGAACCTATCTTTACGGAACACCAAAAATCACGGTTTTGGAATTTTTGGATACTTCACAATTGATCAAAAAGAACTAATCGGCTATCGGGGCAGTCAACAGATGGTCCGGTATACCAAAACCCTCGACCAAAGCATTGATATGCGGCCTGAGTTCAGTACTCAAACGCTCGACCCGTTGTCGAACGGCCTTTGATTTGGTACTACCAAAATACCCTTGCTCCAAATACCAAGAAGTATTTTCTCGAATGGTTGATAATCCATGAAGGGCACCCAATCGGTACATCAACTCTTTATAATCGCCATCATCCATCTTAGCGACAAAATCATAATACCACTTTATGGCCAAGGCCTCGCTATAAGCCCTGCCCAATTCAATGAGATGGGTCTGTACCTTTAGAAAAGCCTGATAGCTGGGCATTCCTTTTTTAATGTAATTTCTGATGCGCATGGCAGCGGTGTAGGTCAGCCTTCGCAATCTGAAATCAAGGGCATGTAGATGAAACTTATGGTTGTAGAGATGGGTACTGTCAACTTTGCTGACGTAAGCGGGATTGATGGTCGCGAACCTGTCAGAGATTCTTGTGCCCAGTAATTTCAGAACACTTACAAAACCATCCGAATTCAGTTCTGATTTAAAATCAGAAAGCACCCCCTTGGCACAAAGCTGTAACAGCACCGTATTATCACCTTCAAAAGTGGTGAAAATGTCAGTGTCGTTCTTCAGGTCGGCAATTCGGTTTTCAAGCAGGTAACCTTTGCCGCCACAGGCTTCACGACACTCTTGGATCGCCACTGTTGAAAAGTGGGTAATGGTCGCTTTCAGCCCTGCCACCTGGGTTTCTATTTTTCTTTTGTCTTTATGTTCACTTTGGGCATAGTCTTGCATGGCCCTTTGAAGTACGATGTGATACACATAGGCCGAGGCGACTTTTGGGATCAGTCGAAGTTGATGACTGGGGTAATCTATCAACAAATCTTCCTGTATTTTGATATTATCATTGAACTGTCTTCTTTTCAGGGCGTACTTGGCAGTGATGGTGAGCGCCATGTTAGACCCGGCCAAAGCACCCTTTGCCACACAGATACGCCCCCCGACCAGTGTGCCCAACATGGTGAAAAAGCGTTTGTTGGCATTTTTGATTTCAGATCGGTACTTTCCATTTGGGTCAATGCTTCCATACCTGTCCAATAGGTTCTCAACGGGAACTTTCACCTGATTGAACCATATTTTGCCGTTATCGACTCCGTTCAGGCCCAGTTTATGGCCATTGTCATCAATATGGATGCCCTCCAATAACTCATGTTTATCATTTCTCAACGGAACCAGAACGGCATGTACCCCTATCGCTTTTCCGGCTACGATCAATTGTACAAAAACCGTGGCCATGGTGGCGTGAAGGGCATTGCCTATATATTCTTTGTTGTCATTTTTGCCCGGGGTATGAATGACCAAGACCCGATCATCATGTACATAGGTGGCCGTGGTCTTAATGCCCCGTACATTACTTCCGTGACCTGTTTCGGTCATTGCAAAACAGCCCAATAGTCTGCCCGAACCCGTATCTTCAAGATAAAGATCATGGTGTCTTTTACTGCCCAAATGGTGTACGCTACCACCAAAAAGGCCGAATTGCACCCCGAACTTGACCGCCAAACTACCATCTACGAACATCAGATGCTCAAAAATAGAGGCATAACTTTCAATGTTTTCCTTGCCACCATAAGCCTTGGGGTAGGCCAAGGCGCCCCATCCGTGTGCCGACAAGACCTTTAATTGCTCCAACACCTTTGAACGGGCTTCTTCTTTGTCGCGTGGTATTTCCCATTTAAAAATGGGCCACTCCAAAAACTTTCTAAAAACCTGTAGCTCATTTTCAAACCTAGCGTTGAGCAAAATGTCGATTTTAAATCCGTCATAATGGTTGGAGAAGGGTTGGTGCACCACCTCTACATTGAAAAGATGGTTGTAGTGATTGGGCTGAATGCCCAAATTGCGTTCAATTTCTTGTAACTGTTCATTGGGTTTAGGGTCACCACCATAATACTGTGCCACTTTTTGTGAAAATATCTCCAAGGGATAGATTTCACTCTCGATCAAGGTAGCGTGGCTTTCGGTGATAAGTTGCTGCCACTTTTTTATCTCCCCATTTTTTGGGGGATTATCCTTATCCAACCAAGATTCCAGTACTGTTTTATCATCATCAGACAATGATTCGTCTGATTCAAATGCTTTTTTTACTACTTGTACTTCAGAGGCCGATAAAAGGTCGTCAGACCAAATGACATAGTAAAAGGGTATGTACGGCAAGAGCCCCTCACTATAGGTAGTTGTGCCCATAAGGTGAAAATACGATAATTCAGAATACGGTTTTGCCGCCTCCTATTTAAAAATCTTATGGTGTAATTACGTTATATTTGTTTTACATGAACGAATATTTAGATCCCACAGGCGAACAGTTTTCACAAGAAGAGCTCGATATTGAAAGAGCACTTCGGCCCATTTCTTTTGACGACTTTACGGGCCAAGAGCAGGTGTTGGAGAACCTTAAGGTATTTGTACAGGCTGCCAATCTTCGTGGTGAAGCGTTGGATCATACCCTTTTTCATGGCCCCCCTGGCCTCGGAAAGACGACACTTGCACATATTTTGGCGAATGAGTTGGGTGTGGGCATCAAAGTAACTTCTGGTCCAGTATTGGACAAACCCGGTGATTTGGCCGGATTGTTGACCAATCTTGAGGAACGCGATGTGTTGTTCATTGATGAAATCCATCGGTTGAGTCCGATAGTGGAAGAATATCTGTACTCGGCCATGGAAGACTACAAAATCGATATCATGATCGAGACGGGTCCGAATGCCCGTTCGGTACAGATCAATTTGGCGCCTTTCACGTTGATAGGGGCCACAACCCGTTCAGGATTATTGACCGCTCCGATGCGCGCCCGTTTTGGCATTACCAGCCGATTGGAGTATTATGGCACCGAATTGCTTTCGACCATTGTACAACGTAGTGCCGATATTTTGAA
>JANQOD010000183.1 GCA_028289745.1 Allomuricauda sp.
CGACTTCGTTGTTCTGACCCTTGCGACGGGCACGGGCTATGTGGTGGCCACGGCACCTGACGATGAGGCCACGGTGACCATCGCCGACAATGATACCGCTACTTTGTCGATCAATGATGTAACGGTCGATGAAGATGATGGTAATGCTATATTTACCGTGACCTTGACCGGGAATGTTTTAAGTAGTTTCACAGTATCTTACACCACAGTTGATGGCTCGGCCATAGCTGGATCTGATTATATAGCAAATGCTGCGCAATTGACCTTTAATGGTAATGATAGCGAGACCAATATTATTTCAATTGGCATATTGAATGACAATGTGATTGAAACGCCCAGTTCAGAAGATTTCACCGTTGTCTTGTCTTCACCGTCGAATGCATTGGTGACTTTTTCAGATGACACTGGCTTGGGGGTCATACAAGATGATGACAGCTGTGCTGCAGGTAATGATGCCCCTGTATTGGATGCGGATGAACCCACATCTTTTTGTGACACCTTTATCAAAGATTTAGATGACTATGTGGCAAGTACCATTCCAACAGATGCAGAGTTGAGATGGAGTACCGATCCCGACCCCTCAAATACGGGTGCCCATTTGGCAAATAGCGTAGTGACCGATGCCCCGGATACCTATTACGGATTTTATTGGGATAATGTGAACAACTGCGCAAGTCCGACACTTTCGGTGACCTTGGTGCTGAACACGACCCCTTCTGCAGGTACACCCAACAATGCTGCTGCCTGTAGCGTACCAGCAAATGGCAATAGCATTGTAGATCTTGATGATCAGTTGACAGGTGAAGATGCCGGAACATGGGCCACGACCACCGACCCCTCTGGAGGCGGTGTTGTATTGTTACCGGGCAACATCATTAACTTTTCAGGGCTTCCTGATGGTAATTATGTGTTTACTTTTACCACTTCAGGAGCACAGGCACCTTGTACCGATGAGTCGGTCAATTTGACTGTTTCCGTGACCGATTGTGCCTTGCCATGCGATGCGGGTACTACTGCCCCTACGTTAGATACTTCCCTACCTACAAACTTCTGTGACTCGATTGATATTGATCTAGATGATTATGTGACGAATTCAGCACCTGCTGGCAGTATATTGACTTGGAGTACCAATCCTGATCCATTGGTCATTTCAGCACATAGAAGCAGTCAAGTAAGCGCTCCGGGGACCTATTTCGGATTTTTCTATGATGAAGTAAATAACTGTGCGAGTCCGACCTTGGAGATTACCTTGGTTTTGAATCAGACACCCACTGTTGATAGTACCGAGGCAGGTACACGTTGTGGTGAGGGCACGGTAACCCTTTCTGCCACCGTAAGCCAAGGGGGCACTTTAAATTGGTATGATGCGGCCACCGGGGGCGCTGTTTTGGGCACAGGTACTTCTTTTATCACTCCCACCATCACAGAAACCACTTCTTTTTATGTAGAGGCGACCGCGAACGGTTGTGATTCAGAAAGAGTTGAAGTGGTGGCCACGGTCAACGATGAACCCGACCCGGGTACACCGACCAACACGGTTGCCTGCAATGTGGCCGGTAATGGCGGCCCTACTGTTATCGATTTAGATGATACGTTGACAGGAGCTGACCCCGGCACTTGGGTCATTACCACTGATCCTTCAGGAGGCGATGTAATCATCGATGACCAAAATCAAGTAGACTTCGAAGGCCTGCCCGATGGCGATTATGTGTTCACCTTTACGACCAATACGGCCCAAACGCCTTGTACCGACCAATCGGTCGAGGTGTCCATAACGATAAACGATTGTATTGTAGATACCGATGGTGATGGCCTCACCGATGGTGAGGAAGCCGATTTGGGCACCGACCCCAATGATGCTGATACCGATGATGATGGTTTGACCGATGGAGAGGAAGTTTTGGTAATCGATGACCCGAGTACCGAAGCTGTACCCGATCGTGCCAGTGACCCATTGGACAATTGTGACCCTTTCTTGACACCCGATTGTGATGCAGAGCCTATTGACCTTGAGGTTTTAAAAGAGGTCGATAATGTCATACCCTTATTGGATGATGAAATTATCTTTACCATTACCCTGACGAATTTGGCGATGGATCCCGCTACCAATGTCGCTGTTCAAGATATATTGGACGAAAGTTTTGAATATCAAAATCACGTGGCTTCCTCAGGGTCGTATGACCCGATTTCCGGTGTTTGGCAAATAGATGAAGTATTGCCGCAAGAGTTCGTTACGCTGCAGATAACGGTACGGGTCATAGAAACCGGTGTTTTTCAAAATACGGCGACCGTAACCGATTCATTTCCGCTAGATAACAATTCTGGAAACAATAGTTCAACGGTCGTGATCCGTGTTGATAGAAGTCCCTGTGAAGATCCCGGTACGATCTGTAATATGTTCTCACCCAATGGTGACGGTATCAATGACTTTTTGATTTTAAATGATCATGAATCTTTTCCAAACAATACACTTGAAATATTTGACCGCTTTGGCAATAACGTTTATAGGGCACGAAGATATGATAGCACTTGGGATGGTACTGGAAACAATGGCGATTTGCCCAGAGGCACCTACTTTTATATTTTAGATCTTGGCGATGGATCGGAGCCGACCAAAGGTTGGATTCAAATCATCAGATAACCTAACTTATCCATGAAAATTGCACTGAAAAAACCATTATTGCCGCTGTTCATATTTTTGCACGCAATTTTATTGTGCAATGCCCAGATTGAACCACAATATACCCAGTACATGTATAATATTGGCAGTTTTAACCCTGCCTATGTGGGTACGGTTGAAAATGCTGAAATTTTGGGCTTGTACCGAAGTCAATGGGTAGATGTGCCCGGGGCACCAAGAAACTTTAGGTTTGGAGCGAACTTTCCGTTGAGAAACGAGAAAATGGGTATAGGGATCAATGCCATAAGCGATGCACTGGGCCCGGTCACACAGACCTTCGTCGATATATCCTATTCCTATCAGGTCAATATTTCTGAAACGGCAAAACTATCTTTTGGTATCGATGTGGGTGGTGCCATATTCGATATCGATTTTTCCAAGGGAGATTTTGAAAACCCAAATGAACCGTTGATAAATCAACAAAATCTGAACAATTTCAATCCGACCATAGGTGCAGGTACTTTTATGTATGATGATAACTGGTATTTGGGGCTTTCTATCCCCAATTTTTTGACCAATGCATTATTAGATGATGAAGTGGCTACTTTGGTGACCGAAAAAATACAGTATAATTTTATTGGGGGTTATGTTTTTGAACTGTCTGACCGTACAAAGTTTAAACCGGCTTTTTTGGTCAATGCAATAAGTGGCGCCCCCGTAAACGTAAATCTATCGGCAAATTTTCAGTTCATCGATGCATTGACCGTCGGGGCTGCGTATCGTTTTGATAACGCTTTTAGCGGTTTGGCCGGATTCCAGATTTCTAACAGCATGTTCTTGGGCTATTCATATGATTACAACACGAACGGATTGGGTGAATTCAGTGGAGGATCCCACGAGGCCATTCTAAAGTTTTATTTGGGCCGTGGAAACGGGTCGGGTTCAAAAGGCAACAAAGGAAATAAAGAGCTTAAAGGTAAACCGAAACAAATAGATTCACCGAGATTTTTCTAAGATGAAAGTAATAAGATCTACTTTATGGATTGTGTCAATGCTGCTGTTAACAGTTGTTTTTGGTCAAGACAAAAAATCGAAGGGCGATAGCTATTTTTTTGAATATGCCTACCAGCAGGCCATAATAGCGTATGAGGCCCAAAGAGCTGAAAACGGTTTGAGCCCGCAACAAGAGCTGAATTTGGCAGATGCCTATTTTAAGACCAACGCTTTTGACAAGGCCTCGAAGACGTACCTTGAAGCCTACAAGAAAGATAGTTTGATGGGTAGCCATCACTTTAACAAGATGCTGCAGAGTTTCTCTAAAACCGGCAACAGCGAAAGGGTAATGGCTTTCTTGGCCACAAAAGCGGACAATTTTCAACAAGAGCTCCTTGAAAATGCAGATTTCAATAGAGAACTGCTTCAATCGAATACGGCCAACGAATTGGACTATCAGATTTTCAATGTGGAAAGTAACAGTCCACAATCAGATTTTGCTCCTGCTTTTTATGGTGAAGAATTGTTTTTCAGTAGTGGTCGACCACAAGAAGAAAAGAAAAAACAGTATGCGCCGATGGGTGAATCGTATCTCGATATTTATGTGGGCCGAATCGGGCCTGATAAACAGGTGGCGAAGGCCGATCCTTTTCACGATATTCCAAAATCTGATTACCATAAGGCTACCCCATACTACTCAGAATCACTGAAAAGTATATTCTACGTGCTTTCAAATACTCAAAATGGCGAATTGGCCTTTGATGACAATGGCAAGAATGCGCTGGCAATAGGTATGCAGGTCATTAATGGTCCTTTTAGGCTTTTGTTGCGTGACTTGAGCACTTCGTTTTATTATCCATTTTACGATACCGATACGGACAGGCTCTATTTCGCCGCCAATTTTGAAGATAGCTATGGGGGTACCGATCTCTACTATGTCTCTACCAATAAAGGCCAAATCATGTCAGCTCCCGTGAATTTGGGTCCAAGAATCAATTCACCGGGCAATGAAATAGCACCGTTCATATTTGAGAATAGTCTATATTTTTCTTCGGATGTCTTCTATGGTATGGGCGGGATGGATGTCTATAAAAGCAATTTGGAAGACGGGAGGGATTTCAGTATCCCCGTGAACTTGGGTTTGGGCATCAATTCGACAGAAGACGATTTCGGGTTCATTATAAGGAATGATGGCGATGGGCTTCTCGGATACTTTTCTTCGAACAGGCCCGGGGGCAAGGGAAAGGATGACATCTACGGATTCAAGGTAGACCAAAAACCGGGCTTAAAGACGATTGCGCTGCGCGGAAAGGTCATCAAGTCTTACGATAATGATGAAGGGGTGGCCAAAGCGGTTGTACGTATATTGGATGGCAATGGCGGTGTCTTAAAAGAGGTATACGCAAATGAAGATGGTGACTATCGATTGGAAATTCCGTGGCGTGAAGAGGTCATTATACAGGCCACCAAGGAGCGACACTCACTATTTGCCGAAAAACTCCAATTTTTAGAAGGATTGGATCAAAAGGAAGGCTTCAATTTAGATATAGGCTTGGCCGCGTATGATGATTTGGTTGAAGAAAGAGAAGATCAAAAGGTGATCAAGCTCCGTGAGTTCTATTTTGGCAGGGGCCTGAAGAAAATCACCCCCGAAATTGCCACCGAACTTGACAAAGTGGTGGGTTTTGTCGAGCAATTTCCTTCCGTTCAATTGCGCATCGAGACCCATACCGATAGTCGTGGTGGTAGTGCAGCAAACTTTAGGCTGACCCAGGCAAGGTCAGATGCCATAAAAAAATACTTGCTTGAAAAAGGGGTGCCCAATTCCAATATTTTGTATTCCATGGGGTATGGCGAACAGAAAATTCTGAACAATTGCCACAACGGCGCATTTTGCTTGGAAATGTTGCACCGGCAGAACCAGCGTTCGCTCATTGTAATCTTGAACGACAACATCTTATTTGATTGATTTTGAACTAACTGTGGGCTGTTAAAACCAGAGTACCCAACAGTAGTAAAGTGCAAATAACGAAAGAAAGACCATTCCGACATAGGTAAGTCCCTGTAGTCCTTTTTTGGGCCGGTGGGCCATGGGCATATCCTTGCCCAGTACCGCCTTGAGATTCATCCAGCCGACGATAGGAGCCATCACAAAAGAGACAAAAGTGGCCAAGGCCACCAATTGGCCCATATTGGCACTGAACAGCGTGATGACGATCCAGTTGATAAGTGCCATGAGCAAAACCATAAGGGCAAAAGAAGTTTTTTTGGTAAAGTTTTTTGTGTTCGGGTACAGCTTGTCCAACACATCAAGGCTGACCCTTGCAATGGCATCATGGGCGGTCATACAGGTGCTGAACATGGTTGCAAAGGCCGCCACGGCAATAAAAATATAGGCCCAGTTGCCAATATGGGCAGTGAAGAGGTTGACCACTTGATCGGCAAAGACCACAGCGTTGCCGCTAAGTTCGGTGCCAGAACCGTACAGGGTCATCCAACCGATGATCAAAAAGAAAATGGCGAGCAAGGCCGTCATAAAATAGCCCAAATTGAACTCACTGAGCGATTCTTTGACTGTTGGTTTTTCTTCGGAGGCCTTAAGTTTTTCGATGCTCCATAAGCTCACCCATCCAGAGGCTTCGACGGCGGTGGGCATCCATCCCATGAGACTGATAAGGAACAGAATGCCCATCTCGTTGAATATTTCAGGTCGCTGAAAGTTTTCAACCGGCTCGATCTGGCCCTTGTACAACACCATGGCCGTTGTGACCAAAAGGGCCACGAACAAGATCGAAATGACCACTTTTAATGAATTCTCCAGAAATTTATACCGCCCAATGATGAGTAGGGCGCTAATAAAGGCAAAAAGACCCAAGGCGGTCATACTGATACTTATTCCCGATATCTTGAAAAGATTGATGAGTAATCCAGAAGTGACCACATAAAGGGCCGCCAATAAGGTAAAAATGGATACTATGGTGACCAGGGCATAGACCCAAAGATAGGTTTTGCCCAAATTTCGATACCCTTGTATCAAACTGTTGTGGGTCACGTTGGTGTACCTGACCCCGAATTCAAAAAAGGGGTATTTCAGCACATTGGCCAAAATGATGGGAATGACCATCACCCAGCCATACTGGGCGCCCGCTTTTGTAGAGAGCACCAGATGCGAGGTGCCGATGGCCATGCTGGCAAACAACAACCCAGGGCCGACAAGTTTTATCAGTCGTTTAAACTTTGACATAGAATAGCCAAAAGATGCGATGGGCTAAAAATAGGTTTTTTTGTGAGATGGAAGAAAAATACGCCATTTTGCGGTAAAGTGTTTCTACAGTCGATAAATTGTTGCTTCGCGTGTCTCGGTGTCAAACACCAAAAAAGTGGCGGACAGGTCTTTTAATTCGCCACCATGGTACCCCATGATGGTCCCAGGATTGATTAGCAGGGTATCACCCACCATTTCGTCATTGACAAGGGTATGGTCATGACCATAGCAGACCACATCATAGCTACCATTTTCGGCCAATGACCGGGCCTTTTTAGGGTAGTGGTTGGCGGCAATAGAGATGCCTCCCAAATCTTCCCTGAAATATTCGCCATGAATATGGACATTCGAAAAATCTTGGGCCACCTTGATAATAGAAGCTACATCACCGTCATTGTTGCCCAAGACGATATGAATTGGGTTAGCATACCCTGGCCCCAAAAGTTTTATTACAAAGGGCGAACAAAGGTCACCACAACAAATAAGGGCCTCTGTAGCTTGTAATTCAGGCCTTTCAAGCGCTTTTTGAAGGTTCCAGACATGGTCGTGTATGTCAGAGATGATGGTGATTTTCATATGCTAAGGAGGTCTTGGTGCCATCTTAAAATTATAAAAACTGAAAGAAACGAATGACCACTACCGATAAGGGGAATCTTTTTTTCGTGTTCATCAACTGAAAAATGCCTTTAAAAAGTAAAGGCATTTTTGTACACGTGGCGGGACTTTAGCCGTACGACCACGATGGCCATTTAGGTTTAATTGTCATTCTACCATTCACTACCTGAACATAATTCATCATAATCATTGAGTAATTGAATTAAACTGCCATAGGTGTTGGTATACTTATTGGAATCAATGTTTTCGACTAATTTTTCACATTTTTTAAAAGCCTTTTTGCCAAAACGCTTCAAAGTCGATTCATTCCTTAAAACCAACATTTTATTTTGGTATTTGGCATCAGGGATATCTTTGGGTTGAACAAAGTAAACTTCGACCAAATAAGGGTTTAAACTCTTGTATAATTTAACTTTTTCATTCTCATAAAGAAATACGTTTAAAATCCCATTTTTTTTCGATTTCCCTTTTTTGCCATAAAGAGGTATCAGTGTTAGCGTGTCTTTTATAACAAGTTGTGCTTCTTCAACGCCTTTAACAATGATCCAATCTTTTACCTTATTGGTGGTTGGCTTTTTTGAAGTAAAAAGTAACTGGCCATAATCTAAGGGGTTTATGTTTCCGTACCCAGAAACTATGCCATCAGATGTTGTTACTGTCAATGGGTACATGAATTCTGATGGTAACTCATCTTTTAAATAAGCTTGGGGCAATTGAAATTGTGCTGAAGAAAAGATAGGGATAAGGACTAAAATCCAAAGCGGTAAGTCTATTCGTTTTTTCAAATGTCAATTTTTTAAACTCAACAAATTAGGGCCAACGGACAATTATATACGGAGTACGACTACTGGGAATATTCTGTCATATAATAATGGCCATGGTTTTTGGTGCTTTAATTTCTATTACAACTACAACAAATGGCAAGCTGGCCTATTTGGCACCATTTATTTCAACATTCTTTACGGTCTCTTCCAGCCATTTAAAGAATTCTCTTTGCCAGACCAAGCTGTTTTGGGCTGAAAGCACCCAGTGGTTTTCCTCTGGGAAAAACAAAAGTCTTGATTTTATGCCTTGCAGTTGTGCCGCCTGAAAAGCTTCCAATCCCTGCCCGATCGGCACCCGAAAATCTTTTCCTCCTTGAATGATCAAGATCGGGGTATCCCATTGGTCAACAAAGTTTACCGGATTGAATTCGGTATGAGATCTTTGGGCGGCCGAATTTTCCTTATCCCAATAAGGTCCGCCAAGATCCCAATTCACAAAAAATAATTCTTCGGTGGTTCCGTACATGGATCTCCAATTGAAAATGCCATCGTGTGAAATAAATGACTTAAATCTACCTTCATGTCTTGAAGCCAAATAAAAAACAGAGTACCCACCATAACTTGCTCCAACGCAGCCCAATCTATCGGTATCTACATAGGGCTCTTTTGCCACATCATCGATCGCAGAGAGGTAATCGTTCATATTTTGTCCACCATAATCTTTTGAGATCTGTTCATTCCATTCGACACCGAAACCGGGCATACCTCTTCTGTTGGGGGCGACGATGATGTACCCATTCGCGGCCATAAGTTGAAAGTTCCATCTGAAAGAATAGAATTGAGATAAAGCCCCTTGGGGCCCACCTTGACAATAAAGAAGTGTCGGATATTTTTTGGTCGGGTCAAAATCTGGGGGATAAATCACCCAGGTAACCATATCTTTTCCATCTGTTGTTTTGACAATTCTCTTTTCTATTTTTGACATTTTGATGTCTTTGTATATTTCATCATTTGCCTCAGACAATTGTTTCATTTCACCGGTTTCGATATTCAGATTATAGATCTCGGTGGCATGGTTCATATCTCTTCTATACACGATTAAATGATTGCCACTTTGACCAATAATACCGTTTACATCAAATTGACCTTCAGAAATTTGTTTGGGCCCTGAGTTGGTTTTCTTATCCACCGGAACATCGATTTGAAAGGCATGTACTGTGCCACCGACCGGAGCGTTATAATAAATTTTTGAACCATCTTCACTCCATATAAACCCATTGACGGTACCATCCCAGTCTTTGGTAAGGTTCACGTCACCTTCAGGTAACCTGACGATGATATCATTCTTATCAGATTCATAGCCATCTCGTTCCATTTGCAACCATGCGAGGGTGCCTTGAGAAGAAAATGCAGGATGTGTATCATACCCTTTATTGTTTTCTGTAAGGTTGGTCGTTTGTTTGGTTGCTAGGTTGTACTCATAGATATCTGAATTGGTACTGACGGCATATTCGGTGCCCGCCATTTTTTTGGTTACGTACAACACTTTTTTAGCATCGGGACTCCATATGTAATCTTCGTCACCACCAAATGGTTGCTGTGGGCAATCAAAGGGTTTTCCTTCCATCAGGTCAATTGCATTATCCAAGGTGTCGATTGCGGACTGTAAGAATACATGGCTATAAGATCCGTCTTCCCAAGTGTCCCAGTGTCTGTAATTGAGTTGATCGTATATGAACACATTTGAACTGGGCACATCATTATAGTGATCATTGCCACTTATTTTCTGGAGTTTCACTTCTTTGGCCATCAACTTCCATTTTCCGTCTGGGGACACATTTTTATCTTTCACCTGCTCACCGACTTCACCCAAAAGTTTCAGGTCTCCACCCTGTACAGAAACTGAATAGGTTTTACTTGAGCGCTCGTTGGTCTCTAAATCAAGGGTTGATGTTCTGTAAATTACCTGTTTCCCATCATTGCTCAAGCCCACGGCAGAAACCCTATTCAATTCTATGAGCTGCTCTGGTGTCATTACTTTAGATTGGCTGATGCCAAAAGTCATCATAAAGATGTTGCAAAGTGTTACTATCAAAAGTTTTTTCATAATCAAGTGTAAAGTTTCGATGGTGAAGTTAACGAATTGCCTCGAACCTAAATACAGTTTTCATTTTATCTAAACTATGCCAAGGGAATTACCATAATAATCTTCCGATCAGTATTAATACAGCTTATATTACGATTTTTTGAATTGTGGCCAATGGTTTAGTACGTTTTTCTTTTAATTATCAACGTAACCTTGGTCCCAAGTTTTTTCGGGGTCATGATTTCTCAGATCGCAATGGAAGTCGGCAACTGCCTTTAGGTTCATCAATACCGAAACCCACCCTGCACGCACTTCAGAAAAGTCACTTTCTGGTACATTTTCATTCGTTAAGGTCAAATCTGTTCCACCTTTTCTAGAAGGTTTTAAGGTAAATTTTACTAAACTATCAAAGTACTCTAAATGAAATTCTTTGTGCGGCCTAGCTAAGAGTATACGACCATCATACGTTTGGCCATTTGGAAAAGAGAAGTGAATTTCATGCTGATTTTGTGTTGCCTTTTCAGTCCAAAATTTCATTCTTCCTTCAGGGGTGCAGAGTAAATCAAAAACCACTTGCGGTTTAGATTTTAGATTCAATTTCCAGGTAATTGACTTCATTGATGTTTTAATCGGTAATGAACTACAACGACCATTTGTAAGGCGCGTATCCTTTGGGGCGTGCATCATGTACCTTGTTGCGTTTAGTTATTTATTGTACGTTCAAATTTTACTTTTCTGACTCCATGGTCAGTATCCCATTGTTTGACTTCTTTAAAATCAAATTTTTTATACAATGCTGTAGCAGGCCCATTTTCAAGTCCGGTTTCGACAACAAAGAGGTCCGAATCAAACTTTTTTAAAACAAATACCATTAATTTTCTTGCAATTCCTTGTCTGAAAAAGGTTGGGTCGACCACTAAGCTATGAATAGCCGTAAATCTATCGTTATGTTCGATTTCAACTACTCCTACTATTTCCTCATCTTTTAGGTACCCGTAGAACTCTGTGTTACTATGTATGTAATTTTCAAGGGGCCTTTTTAAAGGTGGAAAATCAGTGGCGTTTAGCAAATCTGCCTCTATCTTGTATGATAATTGAAAAATTGAACGTATTTTTTTGGATACTTCTACGTCATTGTTTTGAAGTTTTTCGATCATCTTTTGTATGAGGTTGTTTTAATTGCGTGCAACGGTCTCGCATGACCATCCGTTACGGGTTTTAAGTTAGGGCTTTTTGATTAAGCGCTTACTTTAACAATACTGCCCCGTAGGTAGGTAGAATTCGCTATGGGCGAATCTGCCATTATGGTTGTCATACGTTGTTGTGCAATATTTTTTACTTCATTTTAAAGTCAGACCCTAAATTCAATTGTAACATGATCGGCCAAATATTTCCGTTTCCGTTTATACGAAATAATCGAAGTCTTTCTTTTTTAGCCCTACTAGTTTGGTTAATTTTTTATTCGTCATGTGGTCGGTCTTAGCAAGTAGACTTCTAAAATATCATAATAAGTATAATCTTACAAATCTAATAAGATGCCAACACTAGCCAATAAAACGTAAAAAAATACAAGGGAAAAAAATAAAAAACCCTGAAAATCAATTGATTGACAGGGTCAAAAGTACTCGGGGCGGGACTTGAACCCGCACGGCCACAATGGCCATTGGATTTTAAGTCCAACGTGTCTACCAATTCCACCACCCGAGCGTTTCTTGGACTCATTTCTAAAAAAAAACTCCACCCTTG
>JANQOD010000205.1 GCA_028289745.1 Allomuricauda sp.
ATCGTAAGGCCCAGATGGCGCTTTATCGAAAATATGCTGACGGAATGTTTTGTGTGGCCATGCGCTTTCTTCGAAATGAACATGATGCCGAAGATGTACTGCAAGAAGCGTTCATCAAGGCGTTTCAGCGTATCGGGCAGTATAAGGGTGAAGTTTCGTTCGGTGCATGGCTCAAACGTATCGTGGTCAATGGAAGCATTGATTTTTTAAAGGCGAAGAAAATGAGAACGATTGAGCTGGACGAAAGTTATATGAGGGTGGCGGAAGAGAAAGAAGATTGGAAGGTCAATGAAGGAATATCGCTTGAAGAGGCAAGATCGGCCATTGACCGACTGCCCGAAAAGTATAAATATGTGGTACAGTTGTTTTTAGTGGAAGGTTACGACCACGCCGAGATTTCAGAAATACTGAAAATTACCGAAACCACTTCAAGAACACGATTGCTACGGGGCAAAGCACATGTAAAGGAAATGCTCAAAAACAGAAGTTATGGCACAGGATCTTAGAAAATTGTTCGAGAAAGAGCGAAAAAAGCAGTCTTTCAAAATGAAAGAAGGGCATGAAGAACGTTTCTTGGCAAGACTGGAAGAAGCCATTCCCCAGACCAACGGACAAAATCGTTTTGCTTGGTTGCGAATTGCGGCGTCTGTTATTGTACTGATAGGAATAGGGGCTTTCTTTTTGCTAAGAAACGATGTTTCAGACCCCAACACAAAGAATACAGTGGTCGAACAATCTTCCGATCAAAAAACCGAGGGGGCCATTTCGCTGGGAGACCTGTCTCCCGATTTGCAAAAGGTCGAGGCCTATTATGTTGCCAATATCAATATGGAACTGGCCAATTTGGAAATATCTGATGACAATAAGGCCTTGGTCGATGGTTTTATGGAGCAATTGGCCGAGCTCGATGCAGAATACAAGAAGTTGAACCAAGAGTTGAATGACGTTGGGCCGAACGACCAGACCATTACCGCACTGATAAAAAACTTGCAACTGCGGTTGCAATTGTTGCAAAAGTTAAAAACAAAGTTGAATCAATTAAAATCATCAAAAAATGAACAGGAATCGAATCATATCATTTAAATTATTGGTGGCCGCCCTAGTGTTTACTACTGGGCTTACGGCCCAAAAACAATCGAAGACCTATAAAGAGACTTTCAATGTTGGCGATGATACCGTGTTGGAAATCAACACTACCCATACCGATATCGAGTTTGAAACATGGGACAAGAACCAGGTTGAGATTTCGGCAGTAGTTGAATTGGAAGGAGCCTCAGATGAGGAGGCTGAAAAGTACTTTGACCGTTCTCCCATTGAGATCAAGGGCAACAGCCGCGAAATTGAGATTAGCACCGGTGTAGAAAACACATGGTTTTTTAGACGTTCAGGAGGCGATTTTGACAGCAGTAACTTTGATTTCAATTTCGTCGTTCCTGATGTCGAACCGCTTTTTTTAGACCTTCAGATACCAGAATTGCTCGAGTTGCCCGAATTGGCGGTAATTCCAGAGATGCCGCCCATACCGCCCATGCCTCCTATGCCGTTCATTAATTTTGATTATGAGCAGTACAAAAAAGATGGTGATAAATATCTCAAAAAATGGAAAAAGGAGTTTGACAAGAATTTTGACGAAGAATACCGGGCACGTTTTGAAGAATGGGGCGAAGAAATGAAGCTGCGTTCTGAAGAGATGAAAGAACGCCTTCAAGAGCGGAAAGAAGAGCGTGAAAGAGCGAGGCAAGAAATGAGGGAGGCAAGAGAAGAGCAGCGTCAAGCAATGAGAGAGCAACGTGAAGCTTTACAAGAGCAAAGACAGGCCCTTCGTGAGAAAATACGGGAAGAACAACGCAATGTCATCATTTCAAGAGATAGCGAAGAACCCAGCATCTTTTATTTGTCTTCTGATGGGGAACGGAAAAAATATAAGGTCAAAAAGACGATCAAGGTAAAAATGCCAAAATCGGTCAAGCTCAAGATGAACGTACGGCATGGCGAAGTGAAACTGGCCTCTACCACTAAGAATATCAACGCAAGCTTGCAATATGCAAGCTTGCTTGCCTCGATTATTGATGGCGATCAGACTTTCATCAAGGCATCATACACCCCTGTGGTGGTCGAAAAATGGCGGCTGGGCGACCTGAAGACCGATTATGCAGAATTTGTCAACCTCAAAGAAGTCGATAATCTGGAACTGGTCTCGACTTCTTCTAGCATCACCATCGACAAGGTGAACGGCAAAGCATATATTACCAACAACTTGGGCGATCTGGTCATCAAATCTATTGCCAACGGTTTTTCAGATGTGAACGTGACGGTCAAAAACGGCGAATTTAGCTGTTACCTGCCCAAAACTGCAGTTTCATTGCATTTAGACGGTACCCTATCAAGTATCAGCTATCCTTCTGAACTGAAAATGAATCGCACCAAAACCTCCAATA
>JANQOD010000219.1 GCA_028289745.1 Allomuricauda sp.
CAAGGGGTATTACTGCTCAACGCCACGTTGACGGTGCGGGCCTATCAGGCAGGGAGCCACCAGAACAAAGGCTGGGAAATTTTTACGGACGCCGTCATCAGAACGGTTTCCAATAAGCTTGACGGACTCGTTTTTTTGCTCTGGGGCGGATTTGACAAGAAAAAGGCAAGCCTCATCGACCGGAACAAGCACCATATACTCACTTCTGGCCATCCATCACCACTAAGTGCCAATCGCGGACTTTGGTTCGGCAACCAGCATTTCAGCAAGACCAACAAACTGCTCAAACAGATGGAAAAAGAAGTAATCATTTGGTAGTACTACAAAATATTCAGAAAATAACTACGTTTGTTATAGAAATGACTGAATGATTATGGGCGAAACTACACTGAACTCCGCATTGATGGTAGACGATGACGAAACCACCATCTTCTTGAACAAACTTTTCTTACAGAACCTGACCCCTGAACTTGAAGTGAATACCGCTGAAAATGGGGAAGAGGCCCTTGATTTTCTAAGGGCGCACCTCGATGATCCCAAATTTGGGCATTGCCTATTGGTGCTCGATATCGAAATGCCGGTTATGGACGGTTGGCAATTTTTGAAGGCCTATGAAGAAGAATTCAGCGAGGCCCAAAGAAGCAAGATCACAGTGGTCGTACTGTCGATTCATAGCAATGATGAGATCGCGAAAAGGGCGGTCCTATATACTTCGGTGACCGAGGTGTTGGCCAAGCCGCTTTCCGATGCGCATTTTCAAAAGGTGATCAACAAACATTTCCCGGGGTTTTTACAGCGTACAAGTATTAATTGAGACTACCCCCAGACCATTTCGGTGAAGTTCTTTTTCATCGTTATGAGATGAAGGTCCAAAAGGGTCTGCTGAACCGATTTGAATGTTTCTTCGGAGAGCTGTTTTTGGCTCCATTCCGTCAGTGACAGCCATTTGTCCATATCCCCCAATTTTTGTCCGTAACGATTGGCCAAGGTACGGTTGATGCTTGGAATCGACTTGAATTCTTCGGTGTACAGGTTGATAAGCTGCAAAATATGCCGAAGTGCATTTTCGTTTCTTGCCAAAAAACGTGTATTGGCCGCGACGACGAAACAGGGCCATGGGGTAGGGCAGTCGCCCAAACGCCTAAAAACGCCTTGGTCGACCATGGGTTTCGTCGTAAAATGCTCCCACATGAAATAATCGGCAGTACCATCGGTAAGGGCCGCTATGGCACCCTCTAAATTGTCGATGACCTCAAATTGTAGGGAGGAAGTATCCCAACCTTCATTTTGCGCATTTACGAACGCCATGAGATGACTTCCGCTGCCAAACCTACTGATTGCCGCCTTTGTGTTTTTAAGCTCTGAAACGCTCTTAAAATCGCGCTGTGCACCAACATGGATGCCCCACAGCAAGGAAGATTTCACATACTCTTGTACGATCATTGACGGATTGCCTTCTGAGATACTCTTTACGATGCCCTCGGTCAAGATAATGGCCAGGTCCGTCTCGTCGTTGGCCAATAGTTGTGCCATACGCCCCGTGCCCTCGGGAATATCGGTCCATTCCAATACAATTCCCCGTTCTTCAAAGACCCCTTCTTCAATGGCCATATGCCATGGCAGATTGAAGTGTTCGGGTACCCCAACGATACGCACGTGTTTCATTTACGAAGCCGTTAAATGTTCAAGACCGAATTTGATGAGCGTATCGATCGACCGTTGTGGGTTGCTTGAAAATTCCCCCCTTGTTCGGTTGGCCAAAACCACGTTCAACGAAAGGGCATTGTGGCCCAATAAAAGGGCCAGGCCATAAATTGCTGCGGTTTCCATCTCGAGATTCATGATTTTTCGTCCGTCAAGGTCGAGTCTGGCCAATGCGATGATCAAATCTTGAAACCGGGGGGTGATGCGAAGGTTTCTGCCCTGTGGACCGTAAAATCCGATGTTGGTAAGGGTCATTCCAAATCGTATACGATTTTTGTCAAACCTTTTCATCAAATTTTCACTTGCATCGAAGGCATAGGGACGAATACCGCCGGTACCGAAATCAAATTTTGCTTCCAGTCGATCTCTCAATGCTAAATTTTGAACACGTTCGGCGTCATAAAAATGCAGTAGTCCATCCAGACCGATACCCGTTTCGCTCAACAATAGGGTATCTACGGGTATGTCTTCTTGAAGTCCACCACAGGTGCCTATTCTGATGATGTTCAGTGACTTTTTGGCCTCTTTCACCTTACCGGTGTTGAGATCAATATTGGTCAAGGCGTCCAATTCGTTCATGACAATATCGATATTGCCCGTGCCGATTCCCGTTGAAAGTACGCTAAAACGCTTTTTGCCCAAGTACCCTGTATGGGTGACGAATTCACGTTTGGTCTTTTTGACCTCTACGGTATCAAAGTATTTTGAAATGGCCGGAACCCTATTGGGGTCACCGACGACGAAAATGGTCTCGGCAATGTCTTCAGGATGTAGGTTTAAGTGATAAATACTGCCATCGGCATTCAGTATCAACTCAGAAGGGCTGAACGCCATATCATAATTTTAATATACGGTCGTTTGCGGTGTTGTAAAGAAAACTGTATTTAAGGGCCCCACCGAGGTAAGTGTCATTGTTGCGCAATTGGGCATAAAAATTTGTTTGTGCCTGTAGTACCTCTTTACCTTTTTTGTTCAGTTTTACAGGATTGAAAGATGAAAAAAGCGGTCGTAACGAAGTGATGATTCGGTCATATTGGGTATCGCCATAACCGTACATATCATTTTGCCGAAGTACCCCCCCAAGCAGCTCACGGCGCGTAGGGAACTTGCCGTTATGGGCCGTGTCGAGCACTTTGTTTTCCAATGCATTGAGCCCATTTTTAATGGCGGGGAAACGTTTCAGATGCGCCCTGATGGCATCGGGCAGATAGTCGAACTGAAAATCGTCATCAAAATCCAAAAGGTTTTCGAGCCTGATCGGGTTGTCGCTGCAGTATAGTTGCCAAACATAGTCTGCATACTCGATATCGTCTTGGGTCAATTCTATTCTTCTTTCATAAAGCCCCATCAGTTGGTCATCACTCAGTTCGCCAAGACCGTGCAATTCATCCGATCCTTCCACTTTTCCGCTACAGACCAAATATATTTCGGCATGTCGGCGGTGGGTCTTCAGCCAACTTACTACGGCCAACATATTGATTTGGCAGAAAAGATCGTACTCAAACCAAAGCACAATCTTATCTTGTTGTTTGTGGTTACAGAGAGAGCGGTATTCTTTGAGAGTCTTTTCTACAAACCAAGACTTTGAGATCTTGTAGTTCTTGTTCAAAAATTCGAAGCGGGTTTTCCAAAAAGATTCACTTCCCACATTGCTCAGGGTTTTGCCTTCGCAAAGCATCTCGCGCCAGGTGATGATGTCTCCCTTCAGGGGCAGGGACTGCAATCTACTTGTGAAACTGTCTCCGTTGGTAATGTGCAACAGCGATTTCATTTTCGGTAGTAGTTTTCGTTGGTTAGAATT
>JANQOD010000242.1 GCA_028289745.1 Allomuricauda sp.
CAAGGGCGTTTCGCCATGAGAGATACTCGTTAAAAAAGATAACCGTACTCTTGAGCAAGGGTATGATGCGTTCTTTGCTTCTTTTGCCAAAGACCTTGACCATCTGCTGTCGGGCATCGATATCGTTACACTGCAGATTGACCAACTCTGCCCTTCTGATCCCAGTAGTGTAGAGCAATTCGATCATCAATCTGTCTCGGGTTCCTTCGAAATCATCTTCAAATGGAATCTGCGAGAACATCTTCTGCATTTCACCTTCCGAGAACGGAATCTCAATCTTTTTATTTGTTTTCAGCGCCTTGTGCTTGGCCAATGGTGAAGCGACCAGAATACCCGTTTTCTGCAAAAACCTATAGTAGGCCTTAAGGGAGGCTATCTTTCGGTTGACACTTCTGTTGGTCAGCCCTTCATCGACCAATTTGACGATCCAATTTCTTATAATGGGGTATTGTACCCGCTCGAGACCCTCAATACCAAACTCATGTTCACAGAAATCAGCAAAAGACCCAATATCTTTTTGATAGGCATTGACGGTATGTGCCGAATAGTTTTTCTCTTTTGAGAGATGTTGTATGAATGAAGTTATCGACATGCCCCAAAGTTACTAAATGAAACCTGTCGATATTGGACAAAAAAATCCGCCGTGGATTTCCATGGCGGATTGTATTTTTATTATCTGTGGATTGTAGCTACAGTTCTTCTTTTTCTTTCAAGTGCTGAATATACTGGGCCTTTTGTATTTCTGCCCTCCGCTTCACAGATGGTTTTGTGAATTGCTGTCTTTGACGAAGCTGGCGCATGACCCCGGTTTTATCAAACTTTCGCTTGAATCGCTTCAGGGCCCTGTCGATATTTTCTCCTTCTTTTACCGGTATTATTAACATAGGCTACAACCTCCTTTCTTTAAAATTTCGGAGCGCAAATATACAAATGAAATCTTTGATTAAAAGGCTTACTTCAAAATATTTTTTGATATGACCACTTTCTGTATCTCAGATGTGCCCTCGCCAATGGTACAAAGTTTGGCATCCCTATAGAACTTTTCAACCGGAAAATCTTTTGTATAGCCATATCCACCATGAATCTGAACCGCTTCGTTCGCCACCTTGACACACACCTCTGAGGCATACATCTTGGCCATGGCGCTCAACTTGGTGACCGGCCTCCCCTGATTCTTGACAAAGGCCGCTTTGTGCAACAAAAGTTCAGCAGCCTCTATTTCGGTGGCCATATCGGCAAGCTTAAAGGAAATACCTTGAAATTCACTGATGGGTTTACCGAACTGCACCCGTTCTTTTGAATACTTCAGTGCCGCTTCATAAGCTCCTTTGGCAATGCCCAACGACAAGGCCCCGATAGAGATACGCCCGCCATCCAATACTTTCATGGACTGTATGAAACCGTCTCCTACTTCTCCCAATCGGTTGGCATCGGGTATGCGGCAATCAGAAAGAATCAATTCAGCCGTTTCACTGGCCCGCATGCCCAGCTTGTCTTCTTTTTTTCCACTGGCAAATCCTGGAGTGCCCTTTTCAATAACAAAAGCACTCATGCCCCGGCTATCGCCCTTTTTGCCCGTTCTGGCAACAACCACGGCAATATCACCGCTTATGCCATGGGTAATAAAATTTTTGGCACCGTTCAAGACCCAATGGTCGCCGTCTTTGATCGCCGTGGTGTTCATGCCCCCGGCATCAGAGCCGGTATTGTGCTCTGTCAATCCCCAGGCACCCAACCACTCTGCCGTTGCCAATTTGGGAATCCATCGTTGTTTTTGCTCTTCATTGGCAAATAAGAGAATATGGTTGGTACACAAAGAATTGTGGGCGGCCACCGAAAGACCGATCGACGGATCAACTTTTGAAATTTCTTCAATTATGGCTACATATTCATGATAGCCCAAACCAGAGCCTCCCAATATTTCTGGCACCAAAACCCCCATGAAACCCATTTCACCGGCCTTTTTGAAAAGCGCAACAGGAAAGGTCTGTGCCTCATCCCATTCCATGATATGGGGCCTGATGTGTTGCTCAGCGAACCCTTTGGCAGATTCTGCTACCATTTTTTGGGTCTCTGAGTAATCAAAGTTGGTTGAAGACAATGTTTCAGTAATCATTTAAAGCAATTTTTTACAGGGACAAATATAACTTAATTCTATCAATCTTTTCTCTCGGAAAGCCTTGTATAGCAGCCAGATCGTCAAAGGAATCGATTCTACCGTTCTTTTGTCGGTACGTAATAATTTCATCTGCCAGATGATAACTGATGTACACCAAACCCACCATTTCATCTTTCGTGGCAGTATTGATATTTATTTTTTTGACCTGGGGAGGGTTCAGTACCTGAAAGTGTTCAAATACCCTTTTGGCTACATGATGCTCCAACCCATATACATCATACAATTGCCCATTGACCAAAAAACCGCCCAAACGGTCCCTGAACTTGATTATTCGGGCCGATAGTTTGTCGCCAATGCCATATATGGTTTTCAAGTCTTCTGCCGTGGCAGCATTTAAATCGGCAATTGGTACCGATATTGAGCCTTGTCTGACATCTGAATTTTGACTTCTTTGTTTTGACGCCCATTCAGGAAATCTAAAGTATGGTGAGATGGCCGCCAAAAGTGAGTCTGATACTTGGGTGACCTTTTTAAATTGTTCAACGGAATTTATCCATTTGTTCTGGGCGCGATATTGGTGCAGCCTGTCGATTTCATCGATAGACATTCCCAATACATACCCCCTATGATCCGAAATGAAATTGGGGTTGAACTTTTGGGTTCGCATGGGGTCTTTGACAGAAAGAACCGATTTAAGGCTGTCAATACGTTTCTGGGCAAGGGTGTCAATCGCAAAATCAGAATGCGCTCTTTGCCAATACCCATTATCAGTGAAGAGATAGATGGCTTGTAGCACCACGATAACGAGCAGCAAAAAGAAAATCCCCCTTCGTTCTTGTTTACTGAACTTAAGGCGAGATCTGAAATTTTTCAAATTACCCTTCTTGTTTCTTCATCGACTTAATGGCGCTCAAATACTTGTGCATTTCTTCTTTTACTCTCGGGAACAGTAACAGCAGACCGATCATATTCGGAAATACCAATGCCAAAATCATCGCGTCTGAAAACGCAAATACCGCACCAAGGGAAGCTGAAGCACCGATAACGGTAAAAACTATGAACATTACTTTATAGGTCAAATCTGTGGCCCTGCCCCTACCGAACAAGAATTTCCAAGATTGCAAACCGTAATATGACCATGATACCATTGTCGAAATAGCAAACAGAAATACGGCCAAAGTCAACACATAGGGAAACCAAGGGATCACCGATTCAAAAGCCATAGATGTCAAATTTACACCTCCGATCGGTGCTCCATTGACCAGAACATTGCCAGCGCCATCACCACCGTACTCAAAAACACCTCCACTATTATAAAATATGATGACCAAAGCCGTCATGGTACAAATAACCACGGTATCAATGAAAGGCTCTAAGAGCGCCACGACCCCTTCACTTGCCGGATATTTTGTTTTTACGGCCGAGTGCGCGATCGCTGCCGATCCAGCACCTGCCTCATTTGAGAAAACGGCCCTTCTAAAGCCCACTATTAAAACACCGAACAAGCCACCCAGCCCGGCTTCAGGTGTAAAAGCTCCTTTGAATATGAGTGCGAATGCATCATCTATATATGAGAAGTTTGCAAAAATTACGATCAAACAGGCCATGGCATATATAACCGCCATAAACGGAACAATCTTTTCGGTAACCGAAGCAATTCTTTTGATTCCACCTATTATCACCACACCGACAATCGCCGCGAACATCAATCCAAAGAGAAAACCGGTAGAGCCTCCGGTAAGGTTCATCATATCAGCCATTTGTTCAGCGGCCTGATTGGCTTGAAAAGCATTGCCCCCACCAAATGAGGCGCCAACACATAAAATGGCAAAAATCACGGCCAGGGCCTTGCCCAATCCTGTAAACCCACGCTCTTTTAATCCTCGTGACAAATAGTACATTGGGCCCCCATGCACCACCCCTTTTTCGTCAACATCCCTATACTTGACGCCCAGCGTACACTCCACAAATTTTGTTGACATGCTCAACAACCCACAAATTATCATCCAAAAGGTTGCGCCTGGTCCGCCTATGGCAATGGCCAAGGCCACCCCAGCGATATTTCCTAAACCTACCGTACCGGAAACCGCCGTAGCAAGGGCCTGAAAATGGCTCACTTCACCTTCTTTGCTTTCGTCGCGAATGGTATCGGGCAAATCGCCTTCGACAATATTTACCTCGGCCTTTTCAACCCCATGACCCTCTGGCAACTCGATCTCATCATATTTTCCCCTTACGGTGTTGATGGCCAATGGAAACCTTCTGATATTCACAAAACCGAAATACAGGGTGAAAAAGACCGCGCCCAAAACCAGAATGATCACCACGAGCGGTATACCCGTGCCGGGCACTTGCCAAAAAACAATACTTTCCCAAACAACGGTAATGGGTTCGAACCAAGCATTGATTCTATCATCAAGGCCCATTTCTGCCGTTTCTTGTGAAAATGTCAGTAGGGGAAAAATAAGAGCGAAAAAAGCTAGAAGTCGTTGCTTCATGGTGGTTATTTTGGAATGTTAGATTAATGTAAAGGCAACAATATCCTAAAAAAAATCATCGCAATCAAATTTATTGGGCCATTCACTACCCGATCTGGAACATCTCATTCAGCTTTCTAATCTGTTCAGGACGGCCCAATACGATGACTTTTCCCTTGGGCTCCAATTCCAAATCCGCCTCTGGATTGATGAGGTACCTGCCTTCTGGGTCAATATAGCCGATAATGGTACAGCCGGTCTTGCGCCTTAAATCGAGATCACGAATCGATTTGCATTCCATTTGATCGGTGAAGTCTTCTATTTCTACCTCTTCTAGATTGGTGGTGTCTTCACCCTCTATGGAGAGTTGGTCCATGAACGTAATAAGGTCGGGCATTACCACCAAAGACGCCATATGGTCACCCCCGATCTTATCGGGCATGATTACCTTGTCGGCACCCGCGAATTCCAGTTTTTTTAGAGAAGTGACCTGTGAAGCGCGGCTAATGATGAACAGGTTTTTGTTCAACTGCCTGGCCGAAAGTACCACAAAAAGATTTACCGCATCATCGGGCACCGCTGTAATCAAATACCTGGCCCTGTCAACACCTGCCGCCATGAGCACTTGATCCTCATTGACGTCTCCCTCTATGAACAGAATATCATTCTCGTACCGTTCGATGACCTCTTTGTCTTTCTCGATCACCACAAAAGGCATATTGTAGGCTTTTAGCTTGTCAGCCGCCTGCATGCCATTTCTGCCATATCCACAAACGACAACATGGCCAGAAAGGTTCTTAATCATGTTTCTCACCCTTTTCTTTTTTAAGAGTTGCATTGAATTTCGGCTAAGCACATACTCGGTCACCACCGAAATGGCATAAGCCGAGATGAATACACTGCCAATAATCAAAAATACGGTAAATATCTTGGCTTCAATAGGCATCGGACCCACCTCTGTAAACCCGACGGTGGTAATCGTGATCACGGTCATGTACAGGGCATCAAGCCAAGACAGACCAGAAAAAAAATGATAGCCGAACATGCCTGCAAGCAGTATGGTCAGCATCATTGAAATGGCCAAAATTATTTTTGATTTAAATAGTCTCAGCATGGGTTAAAGATCAAAGACAGAAGTTCTTTTGGTGTATACCAAGTCTTTTATTTTGAGCCAAAAAGCAATGAACAAATATAGGGCGAAGCCAAAACCCAGCGTAACAAAAGTGAGGTAAATAAAAGTAGTACGAACGGTTCTTGCCCTAATGCCCAAACGTTCTGCTATGCGCTCGCATACTTCAAAACCCCTTTTTTGAAAGTAGTATAAAATACCGTAAAACCAGGTCATGGCTAAAATTATAAATTTCCTGACAATAAATCGGCGCCCACAGCACATTGCAGACAACGATTCTTGGTACAATATGCATTGTAAAGTTGAATTTTCGCCTGACTTTGCCATGCGTTTTCGGTGTGCTGGCCCATAGCATCAAATTTTTCAATGATCCTGTTTTTCTCAGCCTTTACCCTGGAAACCAATTCGATAAGCCCTTCATGTGCCCCTTCGCCCATTTTCTTGGCGTAACAGAATTTTATGGGAACTATTGTGTTCAGCACCAATAATTCAACAAAGCTTTTGGTCAACTTTTTTGTGCTTTTTTTAGACGGTTTTCCAAAAGTGTAGTGTTCATTCCAGTATTCACTGGCAGTTACATCAAAAATTCGATAGATGTCTTCAAGCCTTTTCAATTGAACGACCTCACTGAACAGATTGGCTTTTTTGTGATAGACCGCCGCAAGCTGTGAAAGGCGAATGGTCGGGAAATTATTGGGCCTCAGACCAAAAAATGACGGTTTTTGGACGACCCTTGTCTGTAGGCCAAATTTATTTTTCAGAAAATCGAACCTCATTCTGAGCCGGGTCAAATATTCATCCTGTACTTCATTTTGCAATAAACCCAACATACCAAAAAATAGGGCCTCGAGCTGTTGTTGGTCATGACTTATCTTTCTGATGATCGAAAAATCCAACTCTTGTGAAACGGCAAAAAAAGCCGTGCCATTGGTGTTCAGACCAAAGTTTTTCATCAAAAGACAGAACAAAACCTTTTCCCAATCGTTCTTTGAGTGTTCAAGCAATTCAAATACCATGTTCGATTTTTGCTGCAACCGTTCAAAAAAGAGCCGTTCTAGCCAGTTGTCAAGAAGAAAACCATCAATTTCACCAAAATATCGCTCACAATTGATGAATTTTTTCTTTGCGTTTTGCAAAAGCTTTTTGTAGCTATTCAGTAGATCCAAGGAAAGATAGCTTTTCAGTTCTAGGGTGGGTATCTCAGAACCATCTTTTCTGAAAATCGAGACATCATCTTCCCAGACCACATGCAAGATAACGTTGTCGTAATTTCTATCCCTCTCGTGCCCGTGGGCATACCAATCTGAAGATTTTAAATGGATTTCGACATTGCCTGCCCATTCTTGGGCCCCTATTTCAAGCCGTGCATTGAAAAAATCAGGACCTTCACCGTGATTATGGGTTCCTGCCTTCTTGATGAAAATAGGTTTGCCATTGGTGGTTTGGAGTGATCGCATCGGAATCTTTTGATGTTTCCAAACGAAATGAAGTAAATCTTCACGCATCGGACGAAAATAGAAATTGCTCACCAATTTCCAGCATAGGTCAAATCATCACCCGATTTGAATTTCAAATAATCATAGGTAATGGCGTTGATCTGCCTTATGTGATGATAATCATGGGCCAACCAATTGACTAAAAATTTTTTGGCGCTTCTCGGCCCTACCTCAGAATGGTCAACGGTTTGCCCCCATTTTGGGTCTTGTAAAGATTGAAGCCAGCTCACCGACTTTTGTCGTTCCTCCAGAAAATTTTGCACGACGGCCTTAAAATCTTGATCCATATAGTTACGTTCTTTTGGCCAGCAGTGGGGTTTTATCGGTTTAAGGGGCAGGTCTGGGGTTTCAAGTACATGTTGGGTTCTTGCCCTAAAATCTTCAACTTCCTCATCGAGCAAATGGCAAACGATTTCTAAAAGGCACCATTTTTCTGGATTGGGCTTCCATTTTTGGATTTCCAAAGCCCGGTCTTCCAACAAGTCCTTAAACACGGTTCCGTTTCTTTTTAGTTCAAGTATGATGGCTTGGGGCTGCATCAGGTCTCGATCACTTCACCCTCCCATTCATTGAAACCGCCCATCAAATTATAGGCGTTTTCAAAACCCAATTGGTTCATCAAAGCGCAAGCTTGGCCGCTTCGGTTGCCTGAGCGACAATACACATAATAGTTTTTCGACTTGTCAAGCTTTTCGACCTCATCTAAAAATTCTTGCCCCAAGTATATGTCAATATTGGTGGCATTGGGTATATGGCCCTCTTCAACTTCTTCGGGCGTGCGTACATCCAAAACAAAAGCATTTTCATCGTTGGCCAGTTGCTCGGCCCATTCTTCTTGTGTCAAATCTGCCATTTTTACAAGTTTAAATTTGTCAAAAATAAAAATCCGAAGCATAGCTCCGGA
>JANQOD010000244.1 GCA_028289745.1 Allomuricauda sp.
TTATTTTTGCAAAAAATAAGCTTCAAAAAGCTCGAACAATAAGAATATGTCAAAATTCGAATTGAAATTGCCACAAATGGGCGAGAGTGTCGCCGAGGCGACATTGACCGCTTGGCTGAAAGAGGTGGGCGATACCATTGAAATGGACGAACCCATCTTCGAGATTGCCACCGATAAGGTTGATTCTGAAGTGCCGAGCGAGGTCGAAGGCAAACTGTTGGAAAAAAGGTTCGAGATTGACGATGTGATCAAGGTCGGTGAAGTGGTCGCCGTGATCGAAATTGAAGGTGAAGTTTCGCAAGAAGTGACCATAGAAGATGAACCTTCTGAAGAAACGGGGGCCACTGAAGCACCCGAACCCGTGGTCGAGTTAGAGCAACAAATGCAAACGGTAAAAGAATCGGTAGCTCCGGCAGCGGCAAACCTTCCGGGTTCTGGGCGTTTTTATTCCCCTTTGGTCAAGAATATCGCCAAAGAAGAGGGCATTTCATTTCAAGAGTTGGAGACCATTCCCGGTACGGGCAAAGAAGGCCGCGTGACCAAGAACGATATTTTGGCCTTTATCGAGAATCGGGGGGCGAATGGGGGCTCAAAAGCTACTGAAATGCCACAACCAAAGGCTGAACCGACACCACATACCACCCAAGAGACCGCCAAACAGCCTTCAAGGCCCAGTACCGTAGCGGTCAAAGATGGTGATGAAATAATGCCCCTTACCAGAATGGGCAAGCTTATCGCCCATCATATGGCAGAAAGTGTGGCCACTTCGGCACACGTTCAGAGTTTTGTAGAGGTCGATGTGACCAATGTGGTCAATTGGCGTAACAAGACCAAAAAGAGCTTTGAAGAGCGGGAAGGTGAGAAACTCACCTTTACGCCAATCTTTATGGAGGCAGTGGCCATTGCCTTAAAAAAATATCCGTTGATGAACATCTCTTTCGATGGTGAGAACGTCATCAAAAAGAAGAATATCAATATAGGTATGGCGGCGGCACTGCCCGATGGCAACCTTATTGTGCCCGTCATCAAAAGCGCCGATCAACTGAACTTGGTGGGCATGGCCAAGACGGTGAATGATCTGGCCCATCGGGCCCGCAACAACGAATTGAAGCCAGACGAAATTCAAGATGGCACGTACACGGTCACCAATGTAGGTTCTTTTGGAAGTGTGTTCGGTACACCGATCATCAATCAACCACAAGTGGGGATCTTGGCCCTTGGGGCGATTCGTAAAGTGCCAGCGGTCATTGAAACGGAAGAAGGCGATTTTATTGGCATACGTAGCAAGATGTTTCTCTCACATAGCTATGACCACCGAGTGGTCAATGGCGCCTTGGGGGGTATGTTCGTAAAGACCGTTGCCGATTATCTTGAGGCTTGGGATGTAAACCGTGAAATTTAGTTTTCCCTATCTTTTTTAGAATCGGTATTACTATTTTTAGGGATTGAAAACTTGAATCCATGAAGTTTTTTAGCCTTATTCTTATGCTTTTGGTCTTTTCGGTGGCCGTGCCACAAGATTCCACTATGTACCAAGAGAAGATTTTTGAGATCGATGCCGGTACAATGCCCTATCGTTTGCTGCTGCCCAAAGACTATGATGAAGAAAAAGACTATCCGCTCATTCTGTTTCTACACGGTTCGGGTGAACGGGGCGACGACAATGAAGTCCAGTTGGTACATGGTTCTAGCCTGTTTTTGAAAGATGAAGTACGTGAGAAATACTCGGCAATCGTTGTATTTCCGCAGTGTGCGGCCAATAGTTCATGGGCAATAACCGATGTTAGCGGGCAATGGGGCGACCGTAAGTTTGTCTTTTTTGAGGATGCCGAACCCACAAAAGATATGCAGCTTTTAGAAGGTTTGCTCAAACATTTGAAACGAAAATATCCCGTCGATAAAGATAGGATGTATGTCGGTGGACTCTCAATGGGAGGCATGGGTACCTTTGAACTGGTGAACCGCAACCCCAAAATGTTTGCGGCCGCCTTCCCGATCTGCGGTGGGGCAAATCCTGATATCGCAAAACGACTGAAAAATGTTTGTTGGTGGGTGTTTCATGGTGAAGCTGACAATGTGGTGCCCCCGAAATATTCTACCCAAATGGTTGATGCGATGCAACAGGCAGGGGCAGAGGTAAAGTATTCGTTATACCCTGATGTGGGCCATGATAGTTGGAACAATGCTTTCGCAGAACCCGACTTGCTTTCTTGGCTGTTTTCCAAATCTAAATAACCATATTTATGCAATTGCAATTGATTAAGCCCATCTGTTTTTTTGACCTTGAGACCACGGGTACCAATGTGGCAAAAGATCGCATTGTTGAGATATCCATATTGAAAATACATCCTAACGGAAACAAAGAGAGCAAGACCTGGCTGGTGAATCCTGAGATGGAGATTCCGGCAGAGGCCATTGCCGTGCATGGTATCTCGAATGAAAAAGTGGTAAACGAACCTACTTTCAAACAACTGTCAAAAGAAATCTACAGCTTG
>JANQOD010000251.1 GCA_028289745.1 Allomuricauda sp.
CGGCTTTTGCAATTTCCAAATAGGTCTTGCCCGAATTGCGGAGGGCATAATCCCTTGCCCGGGAACCCCCGAAACAGATATGGGTATGTGAGTCGATGAAACCGGGCAGGCATACTTGCTCGCCTTCGACACGTTCTAATTCGACTTCGTTCGACTTTAGCTTTTTGAAAGTGTTCACTTCAAGAATTTTCCCATCTAAAAGCAAAACCCCCGCATCATTGATCATGGGCAATTGCCCATCAGAAAGTGCTCCTTTTAATGGAAGCCCCGACATGGGCAGCAATTGCTTGAACGGTCCGATTAAAATAGGTCTGTTCATCTTCAATATCTTTCAAATTCTTCTGTAAAGGGAGAATCCCAAGAAAGATTGTTTTCCTTTAGTATGGTTTCCACCAAGTTGATGATCTCGCCTTTTTGAACGATATCGATACCGATTTCAATATCATCGGCAAAGACCCTGTCTTTATCGGCAAAGGAAACTTTGGTGCGCAAGAATTTGTAGATTTCATCCAATAAAACGCCTGATTTCAAGGGTTTTCGGTATTCAAACGCTTGGGCAGCGGTCAACAGTTCAATAGCCAATATCTTCTCGACATTGTCGATGACCCGTAGCGCCTTTCGGCCGCTTATGGAGCCCATGCTCACATGGTCTTCTTGCCCCAACGAGGTAGGTATGCTATCGGCGCTGGCCGGAAAGCAAAGCCCTTTGTTTTCACTGGCCAAGGCAGCGGCAGTGTACTGTAAAATCATATAGCCCGAATTGATGCCGGTATCTTTCATCAACAATTGGGGTACCCCATGCCCCCCCTCAAGTGCCAAATAGATTCTTCTATCGGAAATGTTGCCAAGTTCAGAGGTGGCCAAGGTGGCATAATCTAATGCCATGGCGAGGGGTTGACCATGAAAATTACCGCCGCTTATGGCCATATTCTCGTTGATGATTACGGGGTTGTCAGTGACCGAATTCAATTCCGTTTCCAATAATTCCTTGAGATGCAGCCATGCGTTTCGGGAGGCACCATGTACTTGCGGCATACAGCGAAGCGAATACGGATCCTGCACCCGATCGCAATCGATATGGTCTTCGAGTATCTCAGAGCCTTGCAATAGGGTGCGTATTCTTCCGGCGACGTGCTGATTGCCCTTAAAGGGCCGTAACTGGTGAAGTTCTTTTTCAAAAGGTTTCATGGAGCCCTGCAAGCCTTCGAGCATCATGGCTCCGATAATGTCTGCTTGTTTCAGGCAGTTTCGAAATTTTTCAACGACCACCACCGCATGTGCCGCTATGAATTGGGTACCGTTGATGAGCGCAAGCCCTTCTTTTGGGCCCAATTCAACGGGTTTTAAACCTGTTTTTTTGAACAATGCCATGGTAGAAATAGTTTCTCCTTGGTAGTGTACGGTTCCCAATCCGATCAGTGGAAGAAATAGATGTGCCAAAGGGGCAAGATCGCCCGAGGCCCCTACTGAACCCTGCGAGGGAACTATGGGGATCACATCATTTTCTATATGCCACATAATGCGTTCAAGGGTCGATAGCTGAATGCCTGAATACCCTTTTGCCAAGGCATGAACCTTCAAGATCAACATCAGCTTTGCCAGTTCGTTCGCGATGGGCTCACCTACCCCAACGCTGTGGCTTTGTAGAATATTGATTTGTAAGGTTCGGGTTTCCTCTTTTGAGATTTTGGTCGTGCACAGGGGGCCAAAACCGGTGTTGATACCATAGACAGGCTCACCTTTCTCAACGATATTGAGCACCATTTCGGCACTCTTTTCAATACGCGCACGGGTATTGGGCGATAGCATGCCCTTTATGGTTTCGTTTGAAATGGCAAGGGCAATGCCCGCGGTAAGTTGAGCCTCGCCGTACTTGAATTCTTTATGGTCGGGTTGCATTAAGAAATCGTTTTCGCTGGGTTAAAAGTATGGATTAAGTTTCAGATTAGACCTACCTTTGCCATTGTCGACAAAAAACATGGTCTATGAGCATTTTTGAGCTGATTCGAAACCGTCGTGCGGTCTTTCCCGTGCAATACAATGATCAACCGGTAGCGCATGAGTTTATAACAAAGTTGTTGGAGGCGGCCAACTGGGCGCCCACCCATAGAAAAACCGAACCTTGGCGGTTCAAGGTATTGATGGGAAAAAAGAAGGGGGAGTTGGGCGATTTCCTCTCAAAAAAATACCAAGAGACCGAGACAAGACCCAAGCAGGTAAAAATCAGAAAACTACAGGAAAATCCGAGACGGGCAGGGGCCATTATAGCCATTTGTATGCAGCGAGACCTGAACGAGAGCCTACCCGAGTGGGAAGAGATCGCCGCCACCGCCATGGCCGTTCAAAACATGTGGCTTTGTTGTGCCGAAGCAAAAGTGGGGTGTTATTGGAGTTCGCCAGCACTTATAAAACATATGCATGAATTCTTTGATCTGGCAGAAGGTGAACGTTGCCTCGGCTTTTTCTACATAGGCCACTACCACGAAGAAATACCCGACCAGACCCGAATGCCGATCGAAGAAAAAACCGTTTGGTTAGAATGAAAATAGGTCACCTGCGTACCTGACGGCGATGACGACAAAGAATACCAAATAAACCGTGGTCAGCACAAACTTTAAAAAGGTGCCTGTCAAAAAGCCGATAAATGAACCAAATGCCGCTTTCATGGCCGTTTTTTGGTCGGCCTTGTTGATGAGTTCACCGACCAATGCCCCTATAAAGGGCCAGATGATAATGCCAAGCGGGCCTAGAATAGGAAAGAAAATCGCGACCAAAAGCCCCACTATGGTACCGAACATACCAGCTTTGCTGCCCCCAAACTTTTTGGTGCCCGCTGCGGGAATAACGTAATCAAGAACGGTGATGCCGATAGCGATTACAAAAGTGATGCCCAACACCCACCAGTTATCGGGCACGGCCTTGGTCAGGTAGAGCAATA
>JANQOD010000257.1 GCA_028289745.1 Allomuricauda sp.
CGTGGCCAATGGGGTGAACAAGTTGCGGGGCAAAGACAACGCCATCGTTGTGATCACCCATTACCAGCGATTGCTCGAATATATCGTGCCCGATTATGTGCACGTGCTGCACGAGGGCAAGATAGTGAAGTCGGGCAACAAAGACTTGGCCCTTGAGCTGGAAGAGAAAGGTTACGATTGGATCAAACAGGAAGCTACTGTTTAGCGGCTTCTAGTTCAAAGTTTCAGGTTTCAGGTTATGGCAACTGTAAAATATTTTGAGGATTTGGATATTTGGCAAGAGGCAAGAAGATTGTCCAAAGAAATAATTGAAATATCCAAAATGACAGACTTGAAATTTAGAAATGGAGCGGTAAACAATAGAAACTTGAAACATCAAACAAAGTTTGATGGGAAACATGAAACCAAAGAATAATGGATTTAAAGGACAAACTCATATCATCGTTCATGGCCTTTGAGAACAATGTCGATGTGAACCACCCGGTGCACGACATTCGTTCTGAAGCGATCAGAACCTTTGAAGAGAAGGGGTTTCCGACCAAAAAACAGGAAGCTTGGAAGTACACCTCTTTGAACAATTTGCAAAAGGTCGATTTCAGTGTGTTTCCGAAAGTAGAGAATGCACTTGAATATAGAGATGTCAAAAAGTATTTTCTACACGAGATCGATACCTATAAAATTGTATTTATCGACGGTGTTTATAGCAGTTACCTATCTGAGACCACCCATGATGGGGTCGATGTCTGCTTGATGAGCTCCGCTTTGACCAAGCCCATGTACAAACAGGTCATCGATGTTTATTTCAACAAAGTGGCCTCTAAAGAAGAGTCACTGACCACCTTGAACACGGCATTCAGCAAAGAGGGGGCCTATATCTACATTCCCAAGAACAAGGCACCGAGAAAGCCCATTCAGATTTTGCATTTTGCAACCGGCAATGAAGCGGCCCTGATGCTACAGCCCCGTAATTTGATCATTGCCGAAGAAAATGCTGAACTTCAGATAATCGAGCGTCACCAAAGTTTGACGGGCAACGAAGTCTTTACCAATTCGGTGACCGAGATCTTTGCGGCCAAAGATGCCATTGTTGATTACTACAAAGTACAGAACGATGTGAATACGGCTTCATTGGTCGACAACACCTATATATCACAGAAAGATAACAGCGTGGTTCGGGTACATACCTTTTCTTTTGGCGGAAAGTTGACCCGCAACAACCTCAACTTTTACCAAAACGGTGAACATATCGATTCGACCCTGAAAGGAATCACCATTTTGGGTGAAAAGCAGCATGTTGACCACCACACTTTGGTGCACCATGCCGAACCCAACTGCGAGAGCCATCAAGACTACAAGGGTATTTTTGGCGAAAGGTCAACAGGGGTCTTCAACGGTAAGATCATTGTCGATAAGATCGCCCAAAAGACCAATGCCTTTCAACAGAACAACAATGTGCTCATCAGCGACAGGGCGACCGTGAACTCAAAGCCCCAACTCGAGATTTTTGCTGATGATGTCAAATGTTCACATGGGTGCACCATTGGCCAATTGGATGAAGAGGCGCTCTTCTATCTTCAGTCAAGGGGTATCCCCAAGAAAGAAGCGGCAGCGTTGCTTATGTATGCCTTTGCCAATAATGTATTGGAGAGTGTCCGTATTCCTGAATTGAAGACCCGTATCAATAAATTGATCGCCAATAAGCTGGGTGTTCGATTGGGCTTTGAACTGTAAAATGTCATTCCGGCGGAAGCAGGAATCCCTTTCATGATAGACACTACCTTTAACATAGGGTCCATCCGCAAAGACTTCCCGATCCTAAATCGTAAGGTCAACGGAAAGCCTTTGGTCTATTTTGACAATGCGGCCACTTCGCAGACCCCCAAACAGGTCATCGATGCCATCGTTGATTATTACCAACGGTACAACGCCAACATACACCGAGGGGTACATACGTTATCACAAGAGGCTACCGATGCCTATGAAGAAGCTCGGGGCAAAATTCAAAGGCATTTCAACATTGCCAAGCCCCATGAAGTGATTTTCACCTCGGGCACCACCCATGGCATCAATTTGGTGGCCAATGGCTTTTCTTCCTTTATACAAGAAGGAGATGAAATTTTGGTTTCGGCCATGGAGCACCATAGCAATATCGTGCCCTGGCAGATGCTCTGTGAACGAACGGGGGCGGTGTTAAAGGTAATTCCCATGAATTTGGAAGGTGAGCTGATCATGGATGAATACCACGACCTCCTTTCCGAAAGCACAAAATTGGTGTTTTGCAACCATGTTTCGAATGCACTGGGTACGGTCAATCCTATAGATAAAATCATCGAGGCGGCCCATGGGGTAGGTGCGGCCGTTTTGATCGATGGCGCCCAGGCAGCTCCCCATATAAAGGCCGATATGCAGGCTTTGAATGTGGATTTCTACACGGTTTCTGCCCATAAAATGTGCGGCCCCACCGGAATCGGAATATTGTATGGAAAAGAAGAATGGCTACAAAAATTGCCCCCTTACCAGGGAGGTGGCGAAATGATAGCTGAGGTGACCTTTGAAAAAACCACTTATGCCGATTTACCGCACAAGTTTGAGGCCGGTACACCCAATGTTTGCGGCGGCATCGCTTTTGGCGTGGCACTCGATTACATGAACGGCATGGGGTTTGAGGCCATAGCAGCCTATGAACAAGAACTGCTTGACTACGCCACAGAAAAGCTGTTAAAAATCGAAGACCTCAAGATCTATGGCACGGCAAAAGAAAAAACGGCGGTCATATCGTTCAATATCGAGGGCGTTCACCCCTATGACATCGGCACGATATTGGATAAACTGGGCATTGCCGTGCGCACAGGCCACCATTGTGCACAACCGATCATGGATTTCTATCAGATTCCCGGTACTGTACGGGCCAGTCTTAGTTTTTATAATACCAAGGAAGAGATCGATGCAATGGTCGAGGCGGTCAAAAGGGCCAAGGCCATGTTGCTGTGATTTGGGTTAACATTTTGCCAATCATTTGATAAACGCATGAACGAATGGTATTTTTGCACAAAACAGATAGATGACCATTGCCGAGATACAAGACGAAATAGTAGATGAGTTCTCGATGTTCGATGACTGGATGCAACGTTATGAGTATATGATCGAACTGGGCAAATCACTACCGTTGATAAATGACCAATATAAGACCGATGATAACCTTATCAAGGGCTGTCAGAGCAAGGTTTGGGTACATGCTGAATTGCAAGACGATAAATTGGTCTTTACCGCAGATAGTGATGCCATTATCACAAAGGGCATTATAGCCATTTTGATTCGGGCCTACAGCAATCAAAGACCGCAAGACATCATCGCAGCCAATATCGGCTTCATTGATGAGATCGGGTTAAAAGAGCATTTGTCACCTACAAGGGCCAATGGTCTGGTCAGTATGATCAAACAGTTGAAACTATATGCCGTGGCCTATCAAACACAATTGAACTAACATGGGCGAAGAAACAAAGACCATCGATACTGCCGAACTGGGAGAAAAAATAGTAAGGGTATTAAAAACGATATATGATCCCGAGATACCTGTCGATATCTATGAACTGGGATTGATCTATGATGTCTTTGTCAATGAAGATTATGATGTCAAGATCTTGATGACCCTTACTTCGCCGAATTGCCCTGTGGCAGAAACGCTGCCCGTTGAAGTAGAGGAAAAAGTAAAATCGTTGGATGTGGTCAAGGGGGCAGAGGTTGAGATTACCTTTGACCCACCATGGACACAAGATCTTATGAGTGAGGAAGCCAAACTCGAATTGGGACTTTTATAGCATGGCAGAAGAAATAGTAAATAGGGTCGCGCAAAGTAAACTAATCACCTTTGATCTGGAAGAACTCTATCCAGAAGGTGAAAGGCGGGTGTTAGATATCAAGGAGTGGCTCTACGAGGGCTTGATCCTACGTGAAAAAGAATTCCGGCTTAAGGTCGGCGAGCATGATTGGTCACAGTATACCGATTCTTATGTGGCCCTTACTTGTTCTTCCGATGCCATTGTGCCCGGTTGGGCGTTTATGCTGCTTGCTTCCAAACTACAGCCTTTTGCAAAAAAAGTGGTTCGAGGTGATCTAGAGACACTCGAGACCTTATTGTATCAAGAGATCATTCAAAATCTAGATGTTTCAAGCTTCGCAGACAAGCCCGTTATCATCAAGGGCTGTGCCCACAGGCCCGTACCTGAAAATGCCTACCTCATGGCGATCGGCAAAATACAGCCCGTGGCCAAAAGCGTGATGTACGGTGAGGCCTGCTCTTCTGTGCCCATACACAAAAGAAAATAATACCTACAGCAGAAAAGTGACAATTCGTACTTTTGTGTTTCTAATTGCAAAAACACTAACAGTATGAAGAACTTGATCGTTATGGCCGCCCTTTTGGCGACTACTATGGTATTGGCCCAGACCAAAGAAGAACTAGAGGCCGAAATTGCCCCCAAAAAAGATTCCGTTGCTGCCATTCAAGGTAGGGTCGATGCCCTGCAGGCCCAAATAGATGCCCTGCCCGGTTGGCGGGTAGGTGCCTTTGGCACCATTGGTGGCAGTCTTTCAAATTTCAACAATTGGTACGCCCAAGGGTTTCCGAACAACTCATCGGGCAACATAGGCTTTACGGTCAATGCATATGCCAATTTGATCGAGGAAAAGTTTTTTTGGAGAAATTCATTGAACACCAATCTTTCATGGGTGAAGTTGGATGATGAAGATGACCCCAATGACGAGGAAGGCTTTCGTGAGGCGACCGATGTGTTCAATTTGACCTCCCTCTATGGCCGAAAATTGGGTGAAAAATGGGCGGTATCAGGTTTATTGGAATATCGCACCACCATTCTCAGCAACTTTAACGATCCCGGTTATCTCGATTTGGGTGTGGGTATGACATGGACACCCATTACCGATCTAGTGGTCGTGATACATCCCTTGAATTATAATTTCGTATTTGCCGATGACGATACGATTTTCGATTCTTCATTGGGTGCCAAAATCGTGGCCGATTATACCCGAAAGATCGGTGCCATCAGCTTCAAGACCAACCTTTCGATGTTTCAGAGCTATGAAGATGGTGACCTGAGCAACTGGACATGGATAAACTCTTTTTCCTATACCCTTTGGAAGGCCATTGGTGTTGGATTCGATTTCGGATTACGAAACAACAAACAGGAAGCCCTCAACTATGAAATCAACACGCTTGGCAATACCGGGGCCACCTTCGATAACATCGACAACGATTTACAGACCTACTGGACCTTGGGGTTGAGCTATTCATTTTAGCGCCTCGGGTTGTACAAATAAAAAAGCCCAGACAATTTGTCTGGGCTTTTTTAGTGTAAGTAGGGTTTAAAATGGGGTTATTTTGCTAACCTTTTTGAGCTTAAGCTCGAGTGAAAATTTGGGGATAAACACTATCACTTAATCAAGGTAAAGATACGGCCACAAAATTGTTAACCCGCAATTTTTGTTGTCAAACAATTCTTTTTTGTGGTGGCCCGAACCAATGGTACGGTTTTATCGATGAAAGGCATTCTGGCCGATGCTATGAAAAAGCATCAAGATGCTCAGGGTACAGAAAATTGTTGTACGGAAAACGCGTCACATGTATTTCCCTAACGGCCTGGTAGACCTTTTTTCTGAACCCATCCAAGTTCTCTTTGTTCAGGGCCGAGATAAAGAGTGCATCATCGCCCATTCTGCCAAACCATGTCTTTTGCCATTCTTTCAAGGTAAAATGGGCAGCGGTCTTTTCAGTGGTCAAATCATCTTCATCAATGGTTTCGGGGCGGTATAGGTCTATCTTGTTGAAGACCATGATGACTTTTTTGTCGGCACTTTCGATTTCATCCAGAATTTGGTTCACCGACTCGATATGCTCTTCAAAATTTGGATGCGAGATGTCAACAACATGCAATAATAGATCGGCTTCGCGTACCTCATCCAATGTACTTTTGAAGCTTTCAACCAATTGTGTGGGCAGTTTTCTGATGAATCCGACCGTATCGCTCAGCAAAAAGGGCAAGTTGCCAATGACCACTTTTCGAACGGTGGTATCGAGCGTGGCGAACAACTTGTTTTCGGCAAAAACATCGCTCTTGCTGATAACGTTCATCAAGGTTGATTTGCCTACATTGGTATAACCGACCAAGGCTACCCGTACCAAAGCACCACGATTGCCTCGTTGGGTCTCCATCTGTTTGTCGATCTTGCCCAATTTCTTTTTCAAAAGGGCAATACGGTCACGAACGATACGCCTGTCGGTCTCTATCTCTGTTTCACCGGGTCCGCGCATACCAATGCCCCCACGCTGGCGCTCTAAGTGGGTCCATAGACCGGTCAATCTTGGTAAGAGATATTCGTACTGGGCAAGCTCGACCTGGGTGCGGGCGTAACTGGTCTGGGCCCTTTGGGCAAAAATATCGAGGATCAAGCTGGTACGATCCAATATTTTACAGCGCAGTATTTTTTCAATATTGTTTTGCTGTGCAGGTGAGAGCTCATCATCAAAGATGACCGAGCCAATGTCATTTTCTTTGACAAATCGTTGTACATCTTCCATTTTTCCACTACCGATAAAAGTCTTCGGATTGGGCACCTCGATCCTTTGCACAAAACGTTTCACCACTTCGCCACCGGCGGTATAGGTCAGAAATTCAAGCTCGTCAAGGTATTCCTTGACTTTTTGCTCGTTCTGCGATTTGTTGATAATACCGATGAGGGCGGCCTTTTCAAGCGCTATGTTCTTTTTGTCAAGCATATTCTTTAATAGACTGCAAAGCTACACAATGTTTGCAAGCTGAATTTTGTATTTTGGGCAGAGCATTTTCCACTATGTCAAAAAAGGGCCGCTATAAGAAACTCCATACCATCGCTTTCTATAATCTAGAAAATTTTTTCGATACGGTCAATGACCCCTACAAGCTTGATGATGATTTTACGCCCTCGGGATTCAAAAAATGGACTCCAAAGCGTTTCAAAAAAAAAGCAAAAAAGTTGGCCAAGGCCATCGCAAAGATCGGTATTGAAGAAACACAAAAACCACCCGCATTGGTCGGCATTGCCGAAGTTGAGAACAAGAATGTCATTGAATATTTGTTGGCTCAAAAACCACTTTCAAAAATAGCATACGATTATGTGCATTTTGACTCACCTGACGAAAGAGGCATAGATACGGCATTATTGTACCATAAAGACCACTTTGAGGTTTTGCAGGCAGAGATGATACCCCTGATCATTGACAATTTGAACGGTGACCGAGATCTCACCCGTGATATTCTGTATGTCAAAGGACAGCTTCATGAAGAAGAAGTCCACATTTTCGTCAACCATTGGCCCTCTAGGAGAGATGGGGCCGAAAAAACCCAATACAAACGTATAAAGGCTGCAGAAGAGGTAATGGGCAAAATGAAGAAAATTGCCGATAAAGAAGCCAACCTTATCGTAATGGGCGATTTTAACGATGATCCCAATGCCAAGAGCATTGAAATGCTGATGCAGACGGGCAGGTTCATCAATCCGTGGAGAAAACTGCTTTCACCGGTCAGCGGTAGCGCAAATTATAAAGGGGTATGGAGCCTCTTTGATCAAATAATACTGTCGCACAGCTTTTTGAACCATGAGCCCAATACCCATAGCTTTCAAAAAGCGGCTATTTTTTCATCTCGTTTGCTCAAAGAATGGAAAGGCAAATACAAAGGGAATCCGTTTCGGACTTTTGCCGGCAAAAAATATTTAGGGGGTTATAGCGACCATTTTCCCGTATACGTCATATTGAAAGAGCAGTAATAAGATTGGGGGAAAGGCACCACAAAACCACAAAAAATCGAATTTTCACAACATGTGAACCAGAAGAACCCCGCATTTCATCGAATAAATAGGGGTTTTAATCGATGATTTCAGTTGATAAAATATATTTGTAGTCTAAATCCTACTTAATATACAGCTATGGACTACAATAACATTGTCTTTAAGACTTTGCCAATTGTCCTCTTTTCAGGTATACTCTTCCATACAGCGACGGTAAGAGGTCAGTCCAAAGAACAGAAAAATTTCATACAATCCGTTTATCAGGCAAAAGAAATTGAGAGCATCATTTCAAAAATGAGGGCCGGTCATGATTTGAAGCAAATCAAGCTGCAACAATTTGCCAAGGAAAATGGATTGAAGATGAATGAAAAACTTGCTGATGGTACTATTGTTTCACTGCAAGATTTGGGTGACGATGGCACTCCTCTTTTCTACACTACGTTTATGGATCCTACCAGCAAAGTTTCAAGGGCCAATGAACTTTATGAGGGCGGCTCGTTGAATTTGTCCTTAGACGGCGCCGGTCTTGAGGTTGGGGTTTGGGATGCAGGTATTGCCCGGGCCACCCATAAAGAGTTTGATGTTAGGGCCAAGAATATGGATGGTACGGAAGAAATCAGCTCACATGCCACAATGGTCACGGGCACGCTGATTTCGGCAGGGATCAAGAAAAAGGCCAAGGGTGTGGCTTTTGCCGCTGAGGCATTGACCCATGACTGGACTCGTGATAAAATTGAAGTGGCAGAGGCAGCGGCAAACGGTATGTTGCTCTCGAACCATTCGTACGGCATCAAATCTGACCGTGTGCCCGATTGGTACTTCGGCTCATATATCAAGGTTTCACAAGATTGGGACGATATCATGTTCAATGCTCCCTATTATTTAATGGTCACCGCAGCGGGCAATGCGCAGAATTCTTATGACAATGAAATGCCTGTATATGGCAGAACAAAAGATGGTTTCGACCTTTTATTGGGTTTTGCCGTTTCTAAAAATGGAATTACCATAGCAGGAGCAAATACCCGAATCAGTGATAAAGGTGAACTGACCACAGCTGAAGTTGCTGGGTATAGTAGTTTCGGCCCGGTAGATGATGGCCGTATCAAGCCCGATTTGGCGGGCGATGGCACTTCGGTTTTTTCTGCCAATTCATTCGACGACCAAAGCTATGGAGCTTCGACAGGTACTTCGATGGCCACACCAGGGGTGACGGGTTCATTACTGTTATTGCAACAGTACCATGAGCAACTTTACGGCACCTATATGAAGGCGGCCACTTTGAAGGGGCTTGCCCTACATACCGCCGATGATGTTGGCGCTGCTGGGCCAGATTACAAAATGGGCTGGGGCGTTCTTAACGTCAAAGAAGCGGCCGAGGTATTGACACATAAAGGCTTCAGCACCATAATTTCTGAAGAGAGCTTGACAAATGACGGGGTATATTCCATTACGGTAAAGGCCGATGGAAAGCAACCTTTGTCAGCTTCCATTTCTTGGACCGATCCCAAAGGTGAATTTATCAACCGGGGCATTATGAATGATGCCACGGCCGCATTGACGAATGATCTTGATATCAGGATCACCAAGGATGGAAAAGAATTTTTTCCTTGGAAACTCGATCCGGCAAAAGCCAATGACAGGGCTCAAAAGGGCGATAATCGAGTTGATCCCTATGAACGTATCGATATAGAGGATGCAAGAGGTGAATACACCATCACCATCACGCAGAAAGGCAATCTTGCCGGGGGGGCACAAGATTTTTCCTTGATCGTTTCAGGGGCAGAGCTGACCCAATGTCGGGTTGAGGCCCCGAATGGACTGGAGTTGGCCTCAGCGACCGAGGCGGTTGTTAGGTTTGAATGGAGTGCTGCGGCTGAAACGCTCTTCGAGATGCAATACAAAGAAAAGAATGAGGTTGAATGGGTTACTGGCCATACTTGGGAAAACCATTGGAACATACCCGATCTTGACCAGGGCAAAGCGTATGAAATCAGACTACGGGCAGTATGCACTGAAAACCTAGTCTCTGAATTCAGTCAGACGCTCGAGTTTGTGTTCAATGGATCGGCCACCGAGCAACCCATTGAATATGGGCCATTGTCACATTCTGAAGCGTTGCATGTTTCTGTATATCCCAATCCGGCCGTGAATGAGCTAACGGTAAATGCCCAATTGTCACCTGATGCCGAATATTCGGTGGTGACCGTATCGGGCAACATCATAAAGAACGGAAAAGTCAATGGCGCCATCAATGTCTCTGATTTGGCCTCTGGCCTATATGTGTTGATGGTACAAGACCACTTAGGGTTGAAAAGCTCGAAATTCTACAAAAACTAACCTGACTTAAAGCTCAAACTTTTTTGATTTCGTCGTCCTTCAATAACCCATCGCCCCGTAAACGCAAAAAGACCTGGGCAGTGGTAACCACATCGAGCTCACAGTAGGTAATGATTCTGTCCAGATCGTTTTCCTTATAATAGACATCCCTTACCATACTGCCGTCCATATCCTCCTTTGGTGAAGGAATATCCAAAACATTGGCCAAGAGTTTCAAAGAGGTATAATGTTTGTAGTCGCCAAACTTCCAGAGCTCCATGGTATCGAGGTGGGACACTTCCCATGGTTTTTTGCCGAACAGATCCAGTTTGTAGGGCAGTTTGATACCGTTGATGAGCATTCTTCTGGTGATATATGGAAAATCGAACTCCTTTCCATTATGGGCGCACAACAGATGTTTGGTTTGGCCAAAATGCTCAATGAGCAGGTTTTTGAACGATTTTAAGATCTTGATTTCTTCACCGTGGTACGAAGTGACCCGAAAACTTCGGGTATCATCATCGATTGCAAAAAACCCCACTGAGATACAAATGATCTTGCCAAACTCGGCCCAGATACCGGCCCGCTCATAGAACGCTTCGGCGCTGATTTCATCTTTTCTTTGGTATTGTGACTTCTGCTCCCAGAGCATTTGACGTTCTTGGTCCAATTCGCCAAAACGTTCTTTTTGGGGTACGGTCTCGATATCTAGAAAAAGGATGTTCTCTAAATTCAGTTTGTAGAGCATGGTCGAAAAATACTAATTTGGAATGAAACCACATACTTCCAAAAAGTAAATGACATCTCGTTTACATTCAAACGGCCATGAATTTGAAAAAAATACCCGGTACGGTTTTGTAGTTGGGCGGTGCAATGCACATTTCCGCCGGGGGAAGAATTATTGGACAATGCACATTTCCTTTCAGCGTATTTCACCAAAAACTAAAACAGACTTTGCTGCTTTACCGGGCTTTCGTGGTCCAATAACCACTTTTTTCGGTGAAGGCCACCGGCATAACCGGTCAGGTCTCCGTTGCTTCCTATGATGCGGTGACAGGGTACCACTATCCATAATGGATTTTTTCCATTGGCGGCGGCAACGGCACGAATGGCGTTTACATCGCCCAATCGTTTTGTGAGCTCTAGATATGAGAGCGTCTTTCCATAGGGAATTTCCAAGAGGGCGTTCCAGACCTTTTTCTGGAAGTCTGTGCCGTGGGGATTCAATTTCAGATTGAATTGTTTTCGGGAGCCCTCAAAATATTCCTTTAGTTGGTACACGGCATCTTCCAGCACTTCTGGAATGATATCATCTGACTTTTCCCCATCAAGCACGGTAATCGAGACCAGACCTGAGGTATCGCCCTTGAATTCGGCCGTGCCGATAGGTGTTTTAAGATAAGCGGTTTCCATCAGTCATCATCGGGTATTTGTTCTTGTATAATGCCCAGGCGCTTGGCGCGCACTTCCCAATTTTTGCGGGCCAGCAATTGTAGATCGGCAACATTGTCACTTTCGTCCATGATTTCAAGTCCTAAGAGGGTTTCGATAACATCTTCCATGGTGACAAGCCCGCTGACCGAACCGTACTCGTCGACCACCAATGCAATGTGTTCGCGTTTGGCCACAAAGGTTTCGAACAATTGGGGAATGGGGGTTTTGCGACGGGTCGCCAAAATATCGCGTTTGATGGTCGATAACGGGGCTTTGCCCTTTTCATTGATAATGGTCTCGAGCACTTCGGCTTTCAACACAAACCCTGTGATATGGTCAACGCTGTCTTTGAACACGGGTATTCTCGAGAACCGCAACTGCGGATTGGCTTCAAAAAAGTCTTTGATGGCGGTATCTTCAGAAGCCATTTTCATCACGGTTCTTGGGGTCATTACATCTTTGGCCATGATTTCATCGAACCGCAAAAGATTTTTGATGACCTTCGATTCTGATTCCAATACGGCCCCTTCTTCATGGGCAATGTCTGCCATGGCGGTGAAATCTTCACGGCTCAATACGCTACCGTGTACGTTCTTCTTGCCGATCAATTTGGTAAATAGCTGCAAAAGCCAGAGCAGTCCCGTCCATTTCAGCACAAATACCATTGCTCGTAGGGCTTTTGCCGTGAAATTGGCCAGCTGTTTCCAATAGGTGGCCCCTATGGTTTTCGGAATGATCTCAGAAGCGACCAATATCAAGATCGTCATGATGGTCGAAACGGCCCCTACCATGAGATCTTCGGTGAATTCGATTCCGAGAAAGGTACGCTGTTCACTGCCAAAGGCATTTGCATAGGCCGTTTTGGCCTGTACACCGACCAAAATGGCCCCTACGGTATGGGCAATGGTGTTGAGGGTCAAAATAGCGATGAGGGGCTTATCCACATCTTTTTTAAGGTCTTCAAGCTCAAAGGCATACGCTTTTCCCTCAGCCTTTTTTACATTGATGAACGTCGGGGTAATGCTCAGCAGCACTGCTTCGAGAATCGAGCATAGAAAGGAAAAAAAGATGGAAATGAGTGCGTAAAAAATCAGGAGTCCCATGGGCGCTTGCTTGTGACGAAGATATTAATAATTTAAAAACACCGTGCTGTTCATTTGCCTTCAATGCCAGACCCATAGAAAACCTGGTGCAATGCGGTTCTGATATTCAGTTCGTACAGTTTTCGATGCGACCTGAAAGGGTGAACCCTATTGGAAAGAAAGATAAATACCAATTGATCTTTTGGGTCTGCCCAGACAAATGTGCCGGTAAAACCCGAGTGCCCAAAGCTTTCTGGGCTGGCCATCGGAGCGGGATAGGCATCTTTCAGGGCCAAGGTGTCGTTGCCCAACAGGGGTTTGTCAAAACCAAGGCCTCGGCGGTTTTCGTTTTCGGGATACTGTACCGAAATGAACTCTTTTACCACCGCTGAAGAGAGATAGCGCTTGCCATTGAACGCGCCATAGTTTTGATATAAAAGTAGGAGCTTGGCCAAGTCATGGGCCGAGGCAAAGAGACCTGCATTGCCCGAAACACCGCCCAACAGCGCCGCGTTTTCGTCGTGCACCCAATTTTGTGTGAGCGCATGGCGAAAAAGGGTATCGATTTCTGTGGGAACGATTCTATTCGGTAGTGTTTTTTTCTTAGGATTGAAACATAGGGTCTTGGCACCCAAAGGGTCGTAGAAATTCTTTCGTAGATAGGTGGCATAATCTTCACCCGTCAATTGTTCGATAAGTTTCGGAAAGATTAGGAAGGCAAGACCTGAATAGCGGTATTTCTTTTCTTCCGATACCTTTGAGCGGTTGATGATGCGCTGCACCTTTTGTTCAAAGCGGTTTTTGACATAGAGGCTATCATAGGCCTGCTTTTGGAATCTTTTATGGGCTTTTCGTCGTACAAAACGTTTTTTCAGTTGGCCATTTTTCTTGAGCACCTTGCTCAAGAACACGATATAGGGCTGTAAGCCCGCTTGATGGGCCAAAATTTCACGGAGCGTCAAATCTTTCTTGTCTTTTCGTTTTCGCCAAGGTTTCCAATAGGTTGAGAAAGGCACATCTAAATTCAGTTTTTTCTCATCGACCAATTTCATGAGGGCTGGTAGCGGGGCCGTGATTTTGGTAACGGAAGCCAGGTCATATACATCGGCCAATGAAACGGGTCGAAGGCTGTCATAGGTATGAAAGCCGTACGCTTTATGAAAAATGATCCTACCATTCTTGGCGGCCAATACCTGTGCCCCGGGGAATGCCCCCTTTTTTATACCACTCGTCATGATAGCATCTATTTTTGAATGGATATGGATGGAATCAAAACCCATTTCTGAGGGATGGGCGAATGGCAATGAATCATTTTCTTGGGCAAACGAACACCAAGAAATCAATATGATGGGTACAAAGAGAAGATTTTTCAAGTGTTGATTATTTATACCTATAGTAGCTGTACGGCTTCCTTTGCAAAATACGTGGCAATGATGGTGGCCCCGGCCCGTTTGATGGCCATCAATTGTTCGATCATCACTGCATCATGGTCGAGCCATCCTTTTTCAGCGGCCGCCTTCAACATGGCATATTCACCTGAAACCTGATACACTGCCACCGGCACTTCTACCTCGTTCCGTATTTCGCGAACAATGTCCAAATAGCAAATTCCGGGTTTGACCATCACGATATCGGCGCCTTCATCGATGTCCATCTGGGTTTCCCTGATGGCCTCGAATCTGTTGGCGGGATCCATTTGATAGGTCTTTTTGTCTTTGGGCACATTTTTTTCATCGACGGGAGCTGAATCCAAGGCATCCCGAAAGGGGCCATAAAAGGCACTGGCGTACTTGGCCGAGTAGCTCATGATGCCCGTATTGGTAAACCCCTCGTCTTCCAAGGCTTCCCGAATGGTAAGTATGCGACCGTCCATCATATCGCTTGGGGCCACAAAATCAGCTCCTGCCTGGGCGTGGGAGACACTCATCTCGGCCAATAGCTCACTGGTCTCATCGTTCAGCACATGTCCGTCAATGACAATGCCATCGTGGCCATATGAAGAATAGGGATCCAAGGCCACATCGGTCATGACCAACATGTCGGGGCAGGCATTTTTTACCGCTTTGATGGCCCGCTGCATGAGACCGTGTTCATTGATGGCCTCTGAACCTTTGTTATCCTTTAGATTATCGGGCACCTTGACAAAAAGCAAGACGGCACAGAGCCCCATTTGCCAAAGCGCCTTGACTTCCTTCTCGAGCTCATCAAGGCTTAGGCGATGGTAATTGGGCATAGCGGGTATTTCTTCCTTTATTCCTTTTCCCTCTACCACAAAAAGCGGTACCAAAAAGTCATCTGGCGTCACCACTGTTTCGCGCACCAATCGCCTGATGGATTCGCTTGCGCGCAGTCTTCGATTTCGTATGAGTGGATACATAGTGTTAAATTTCAATTTCACCAATTAGATAGGGTACGGCTTTCCCTGATATTTTTACCCGTTCACCCAAATATTCGCAGATCAAATTGCCGCCCCGTTTCGATAGTTGTTTCGCCGTCATTTTATTCTTGCCCAACACTTTTGCCCAATAGGGCGTCAGCGACGTGTGCGCTGAGCCGGTCACCGGATCTTCGGGAATACCACAATAGGGTGCAAAAAACCGTGATACGAAATCTGAATGTCTGCCCTCGGCTGAAACGATCACCCCCCTACAATTCAGTTGGGCCAGTAAATAAAAATTGGGCTGTATGGCCTCGATTTCCTCTTGGGAGTTATAGATCAATAAATAGTCGGTCTTGCCCTTTAGTGTTTTAAAAGGGGTCAGTCCGATGGCCTTGTCCAACTCTGGCAAACCCTTTATGGGCACAATATCGTCTGTAGGGAAATCAAGGGTCATCCAACCATCCAACCCCTTTGTGACCAACAAGTTACCGCTTCGATGAGAATAAAACCGAATGGTTTTTTCTGTGTAGCCGTGATAATTGAAAAGTACATGGGCCGAGGCCAAGGTGGCGTGGCCACAAAGATCGACCTCGGTTTCAGGGGTGAACCAGCGAAGCTCAAAGATGCTGTTTTTCTGTACCATAAAAGCGGTCTCGGCCAGATTGTTCTCTTGGGCGATTTTTTGCATTATATCGGCGTCAAGCCAACTATCCAAAATACAGACAGCAGCCGGATTGCCCCCAAAAACATGGTCGGTGAAGGCGTCGATTTGATAGAGGGTTAGTTTCATGCCATAAAGCTAAGCATTAAACCTTTGAGAATTTGCTTATTTCCCTCCAAGTGACCAAGCGAATGTCATTTTCTTCCAACACCGAACGGGTTTTTTCATCGGTGAAGGTCTCAAAATCCATTTGTCTCCATTCAGCACCAAAATTCGGATGGTCGATCGTTATGCTTTTCATCTCGTCGTCATCAAATGCCGGATGTATCAAAATGATATTGAGGCCGGGACCGAGATTTTTGATGGTCTCATGATAAAAGGTCTTGAGATGCTGTCTTTTAAAATGATCAAATGTCGCCCATTCGGCATTATCGACAACAAAATCTTTTTCATCTATACATTCTTCCACCTTTAGGCCTACGCCATGCATCAACTTTTTATTGATGAATATGGGCAGCCCATATTTTTTGCCCAGATCTTTGTAGGTTTTGAAGAAATCGGGCGAAGCCCCTACGCTGTACATATGCGAATCTATATGGCTCGGTCGCAACCCAAAATCAAGGGCACGCTCAATTTGGGCGGTAAGCTCTTTATAGACCTCTTCGGCACGGGCATTTTCGCTTAACTCTTGTCGGGTCTTGTAAAAGTATCCGTTGTGGTCGGTGAGGCTTTTGACTTCTTCGGGCGGCGATACGGGGCCAAAGCGATGATCATGCCATTCGCAGGTAAGGGTCAGGTGAATGCCATGGTCAAAAGGCGGATTTTCTTTGGCAAAGGTGGCCATCTCCTCAAAAGCCGGACAGGGAACCATAATACTGTAAGAATTGACCATTCCCTTTTTCAGACACTCGATGGTCGCCTTGTTTTCAGAATGTGACAATCCGGCATCATCGGCGTGTATGATGAGCAGTTTGTCTTTGCTGGTTTTTTGTCGGCTTGATCGGTTCACGTCCATTTTTTCGGTTTTTGCAAGACTTTTACGAGCCGCTCTTCTTCACTTCCGCTTTTAGGATGGTGGTCATACTGCCATTGCACATGGGGTGGGAGGCTCATCAGAATACTTTCGATACGGCCGTTGGTACGCAGGCCGAACAGTGTGCCTTTATCATGCACCAAATTGAACTCGACATAGCGCCCCCGACGTATTTCTTGCCAATCGCGTTGGGATCGATCATAGGCCCTATCTTTTCGTTTTGAAACGATCGGGATATAGGCCTCCAAAAAACTATTGCCCACTTCGGTGACGAAATCGTACCAAGCTTTCATATTCATTTCGTCATTGGCCTTGCAGTAGTCAAAGAAGAGTCCGCCCACACCTCTGGCCTCGTTTCTGTGGTGGTTCCAAAAGTACGCATCGCAGCGTTTTTTATACTGTGCATAAAAATTTGGATGATGTTCATCACAGGCCCGTTTGCAGATAGAGTGGAAATGCGCTGCATCTTCATCGAAGAGGTAGTAAGGGGTCAGATCTTGTCCGCCGCCAAACCATTGGTCCACAATATTTCCTTGCGGATCATACAGTTCAAAATAACGCCAATTGGCATGTACGGTTGGTACAAACGGATTTTTGGGATGGATGACCAAACTCAATCCGCAGGCATAGAAATCGGCATCGGTGACGCCAAAATATTGTTGCATGCTTTCAGGTAGCTTACCATGAACCGCTGAAATATTGACCCCCCCTTTTTCAAAGACCCCTCCGTTTTCGATAACCCGCGTACGGCCCCCACCACCTTCGGGCCGCTGCCATAGATCCTGTTTGAATGTTGCCTTGCCATCTACCGCTTCAAGTTTTGAAGTAATGGTATCTTGCAGGTTCTGTATGTATCGGTAGAATTTGTCTTTTAGGTTCATCTTATGATATGGACTAATTGGTTTTTTAAGGATTTCAGCGCTTCTTCTTTTTCGATATAGACCGAATCTTCGGTCATCTTTTGCAATTTTTCCACTATGTGGTCAATACTGCTTTCAGAATATTCAAGAAAAAGGTTTCGACCTACTTCGTTGTTGTGCAGATCCATTTTTTTGGCCAGTTGCCGATTGGGAAATGCAAACTCATGCCAATCGGTGATGTTTTTGGTCCAACGCAGCACTCTGCCTTCATTTTTAGACCATTTGGTACATTTTAGGGCGATCAAGTAATTCCAGAGGGCATGCCGAAAGGCATTTGCAGGTCCGTTTTCGCGATGTTTTCTGCCAAAGTGTTCAGTGGATAGTCGCATAGATGTTTTCGTGGCCACATAAGTAGGCCATAGCAGCATAATGTTTGGAACGCAAAGCATTACAAGCTGCCAAAAGCTTTTGAACCTTATTCGTGAAATGGTCTTAAACAAATTCATTCTTCGAGCATGAAATTGTTTTTGTCCAATTCATACAATTGCATATCCATAACGGAACCATCTGCGGTTTGGTGTTCCTTTTGCAATATGGTGATGTATTCAAAATTATTTTTTTCGACCACACGTTTGCTGGCAAGATTGGTTTCATGGATGATGGCCTGTAGTTTTGAGAGCCCTGCCGAAGTAAATGACCATGCAATTGCCACTGCGACAATTTTAGACATTATTCCTTTTCCCTCGTATTGATAACCAATGCAGTATGCCAGTTCGCCTTGACCTGCTTTTTTATGGAGTTCTTTGACATAAACAAGACCAACAATTGTGCGGTTGGTGTTTTCTTTAACCGTAAACAGATATTCTTCCCTTTTGCCAAAAGCCTTGACCTTTCTTTGCACGAACAATTCTGCGAGGGTAGGGGTCAAGTTTTCACTTAAGGTCTTGGGGAAATAATCTTTTAAGCGTGATTCATTTGTAACCACAAAATCACACAAACGCCAGGCATCCTTTTGGTAGATTGGGGCAATGCTATAGTTGTCTATGGTAACTTCCATTTTCCTCTACGCGCTATATTGTTTAACAGCTTCAATAAAAGCAGCTGCATTTTCCAATGGAATGTTGGGTAAAATTCCGTGTCCGAGGTTTACGATATAACGGTCTTTGCCAAATTCATCGATCATTTGGCGTACCATTTTCTTGATGTCTTTGGGAGGTGACAGCAGTCTGGCGGGATCAAAATTGCCCTGCAATGTTATTTGGCCGCCGGTGAGGTACCGCGCATTTTGGGCAGAACAGGTCCAATCAACCCCTAGTGCGGCGGCACCCGATCCTGCCATTTCTTTCAGTGCGAACCAGCAACCTTTGCCGAATACGATAACCGGTGCGTGCTCTTTTAGGGCATCGACGATCTGCTGAATGTACTGCCATGAAAATTCTTGGTAATCGGTCGGTGAGAGCATGCCCCCCCATGAATCGAAAATTTGTACGGCATCACAGCCCGCTTTGACCTTCTCTTTGAGATAGGCAATGGTGGTATCGGTTATTCTTTGCAACAATTCATGTGCCGCTTTGGGTCGGGTAAAGCAGAAGCCCTTGGCCAGGTCAAAACTTTTGCTGCCCTGCCCTTGTACACAATAGCAGAGAATCGTCCATGGAGAGCCTGCAAAACCGATCAATGGAATCTCATCGTTCAGTTTTTCCTTTGTCATCTTGATGGCCTCCATTACATAGCCCAGGGTATCGTTGATATCGGGCACAACAACTCGGGTTACATCTTCGGCCTTTCTTATGGGGTCTGGCAAATAGGGGCCGAAATTGGGCTTCATCTGCACTTCGATCTCCATTGCCTGCGGAATCACCAAGATATCGCTAAAGAGAATCGCGGCATCCATGTTGAAGCGACGAATCGGCTGTACGGTGATCTCAGAAGCCAGTTCGGGGGTTTGGCAACGGGTGAAGAAATCGTATTGCTCACGTATTTCCATAAACTCGGGCAGATAACGCCCCGCCTGTCGCATCATCCAAACGGGGGGCCTATCGACGGTCTCCCCTTTTAAGGCTTTTAAAAAAAGGTCATTTTTAATCATTTTCCATTGAAATATTTTATGGCTTTTACCAATACGTTCTCTACTGTTGGCCTTGTTGCCACTATGATGTTTTCAGTATGTTTTTTTGCTTCGTTCGCCGTGGTTTCGCCAATGCAAAAAGCAATGCTCTCGCCCAATTTATTTTGTTGCGTAAAACTCTGTATTCCGCTCGGACTAAAAAACAGCACACCGTCAAAAGCTCGGTCAAAGCGCTTTGGCACCAAGTATGTCTCATAGACCACCACTTCTTTATACCGAACGTTATTTTTTTTAAGAAGTTCGGGCAGCTCATCTCTTCTTTTGTTTCCCGATAAGAACAAAAAGCGGCAATCGCTATAGTCTTTTGATATGATTTGGGCCAGGGCTGTGGCGCTATCGGTCGTCTCAACTACTGAAAATCCGTGTTGCTTCAGCAGGTCTGCTGTCTTTTTTCCTACTGAAAAAGCGTTGATTTCACCATTTCTTTCAGAATTTTCTTTTTTCGTATACGATT
>JANQOD010000284.1 GCA_028289745.1 Allomuricauda sp.
CCTACCGAATCTAACAATTGCTGCACTTTTACGCGTGAATCGTTCAATTCTATCTCGTTCACCTCGTTCAGTCCCGACAAACGGTCTACCTCTGCTCTCATCAACGTCATATCTTTTACCAACAGGGTCTTTTCCTGCTCCAAAAAGTTCAGCTGGTTCTGAGACTGCGCATAGCTATAATAAAAGGCAATAAGAATCCCTATGATCACCGCCACAAGCGCCGCAACGATGATCTTGTAGTTGAAATTCTTATCTTGTTCGGAGTCCATGCTAAAATGCGGCTTATAAGTAGGTTTAAGATTTGATTCGAACACAGTTTTCAAAGATAATAAACGATATTAACTCCATACTATTGCCACAAGTGTGTTTTGGATGTAATGTACGATTATTGGGAGGAGAGCACCACCTCTGTACCGTTTGTCGACATGATTTGCCCCTCACCGAATACAATTTCAAGGAAGAAAACCCGATAGACCGCATGTTTTATGGTCATATAGCCATTATCAAGGCCAGTGCATTTCTTCGCTTTTCGGCAAAGGGAAAGGTCAAAAATCTCTTGCACCAGTTAAAATATAAAAACCAAGAAAACATCGGAAACTTTCTCGGTGATTGGTACGGAAGCCTCTTGCAAATGGACGAAGGGCTCCCAAGCATCGATTATATCGTTCCGGTGCCCTTACATGCAAAAAAACTCAGAAAAAGGGGGTACAACCAAGTACACAGGTTTGCCCAACAGCTGGCAAAACACTTAAATTCTAGTGTAGCCGACCATGTTTTGGCCAAAACGGCCAATGTGAAGACTCAAACACAAAAAGACCGCTCTATTAGATGGCAGAGCAGCAAAAACCTCTACGAGTTGGGTGATGAAAAAATGCTCAGGCACAAAAAAGTGCTATTGGTCGATGATGTTATCACCACTGGGGCCACCATTGAAGCCTGCGCCCGGGCACTTTCTGAAACCAGGGGCATTGAAATCTATGTGGCCGCAATGGCCGTAGTGCCCAAAACGGGTATTTGAAATTGGGGCATAATTCTTGAATTAATCGTTTCTTTGTCGAATAAATCTTGGCATGTTGCTACTGAGAAGGTTTTTTGGTGTCTTGTTCTTGTTCTTTATCGGTATGGCCCTTTGGCAATGTGCCCGAAGGGGCAACCCGAGTGGCGGGCCAAAAGACATATCACCCCCTGTTCTACTGCGAACAGATCCAGAAAATTTCAGCATAAACTTTAAAAGCAATAGAATACGCCTATATTTCGATGAATACATCAAGCTAGAGGATGTTCAGAATCAAATGATCGTTTCACCTCCCCTAAAGTACCAGCCCGATATAAAGCCACAGGGTGGCCCCAGCAAATACATAGAAATTACCATAAAAGACACTTTACAGGAAAACACGACCTATACCATCAATTTTGGCCAGAGCATCGTAGATAACAATGAGGGCAATCCGAACAGTTTCTTGACCTATGTGTTCTCAACGGGCGATTATCTTGACTCACTACAGATTACCGGACTGGTCAAAGATGCTTTCAATCGGGAGCCAGATGATTTCATCAGCGTTATGCTCTATGAGATCGATAGCATCTTCAACGATTCGACGATCTACAAATATCCCCCGAACTATATCACCAATACCTTGGACAGCACCCCGGTGTTTCAGTTAAAAAACCTGAAGGCGGGAAAATATGCGCTGGTGGCCATCAAAGATGCGGGCAAGAACAATGTTTTTGACCAAAGGGTCGATAAGATCGGTTTTCTGTCCGATACGGTATTCGTGCCCACCGATTCTCTCTTTCTTTTGAGCCTTTTCGAAGAAGTGCCCGATTATGCCATCTCGGTACCCAGCTACGTGGCCAAGAACAAAATCATTTTTGGTTATCAAGGCCCCGCCGAACATATTGATATCAAGCCCTTGACCGAACTGCCCGATTCGGTACGCACCATGATCTTGAAAGAAAGGGACAAGGATACGCTGAACTATTGGTTGACCCCTACCGATTTAGATTCCATTGTGTTTACCGTAGTGAACGAACAGCAACAATCAATCGATACCTTTACGGTCAAAAGACGAAAGTTAGAACTGGATTCCCTCAAGCTAAGTACCACTACCAGGGGCAAGATCGATTTTGGCGATACCCTGACCGTACTGGCCTCCACACCCATTGTTCAAATCGACACTTCAAAAATTTCAGCCTCCCTCAATGACTCCATCCCCATTTCATATGGCGTTACTTTAGATACATTGAAGAGTCAACTGAATTTTGAATTCTTGCAAGAACCCAACCAGAAATACAGTTTTGAGCTCGTTCCGGGCGCTATCACTGATTTTTTCGGAATGCAGAACGATACGCTCAGCTACAGTACATCAACAGGAAGCTACGCCGACTATGGCAATCTGCGGTTCAATATTACCGGAGCCGTGGGCTATCCGGCAATAGTTCAACTCATCAATGACAAGGGCGAAACACAGAGACAAGTGTATATGACCGCACCCCAGCAAGTAGAGTTCAACTTTCTGAGGCCAGGAAAATATGGCCTCCGCTTGATTTTTGATGACAATGGCAACCAAAAGTGGGACACTGGAAATTATCTGAAAAAAATTCAGCCGGAAAAGGTTCGTTACTACCCTGATATGGTCGATGTGCGGGCCAACTGGGAACTCGAACAGACCTTTACCGTACTAGAGTAAATTCATCCCGATCGTCTAAAAACCGTAATTTCTGCCTGTTCAAAACTATATGTTCTTTGGTCAGTGTGGTGTAGAGCACCTCTTCCTTTTCTGAATAGGCCAATGTATTGCCCAGAACATCATAGACCGCTGAATGGCCCGAGTATTCATGGCCCAGCCCATCGGCCCCTGAGCGGTTTACCCCAATGCAATAGGCCATGTTCTCGATGGCCCTTGCCTGTAATAGGTTGTCCCAAGCGTCAACCCTGGGTTTGGGCCAATTCGCTACATAGATCAGAATATCATAATCAACAGTGTTTCTCGACCACACCGGAAAGCGTAGGTCATAACAGATAAGTGGACAAAAAACAAAGCCCTTGTATTCTTCAATGAGCAGTTCATTACCGCGTTCATACACCTCATGCTCTCCCGCCAACGTAAAGGTATGCCGTTTGTCATAGTGGGTTTCCGATCTATTCGGGGCCACAAAGAACAATCGGTTGTAATGCTTGCGGTTCTGGGAATAAACGATACTTCCAATGATGACCGCTTTTTTCTCATCGGCCTTGCGGTGCATCCATTCCACGGTTTTTCTTCCTTCGGAAATATCGATATGCTGTGGATTCATGGTGAAACCCGTAGTGAACATTTCGGGAAGTATAATGACATCGACATTCTCGGTCATGGATTCCATTTTCTTGTCGAACATTGCCCGATTAGCCTCTGGGTCTTCCCAATGCAAAACAGATTGTATCAGCGCTACTTTAAGTTTTTCTTGCATCTCAATCAAAATATACTTTTTCATCGTCTGCTTTCGCCAGCTGAAAGAGCTGCTGTACCTGACTTTTGAGAATTCTGTCCTCAGAAAGTTTCGGCAACTTTGATAAGGGGAAATACCCTGCATCTTCAATATCAAAACTCGGCTTCAATTCTCCGCCTGTCACCCTACATAAAAAGTTCAACTTGTATACATAAAAGGGTTGCGGTGGGTGTGCATGACAACGTTTATCATAAACGGCCAACAATCTGACGACCTCGGCCCGTAGGTTTGTTTCTTCGGCAATTTCTTTGATGATGACCTCTGAGGGGGTAAAGCCAATGTCGCACCACCCTCCGGGGATGGTCCATTTACCATCGATTCTTTCTTTTACCAGCAATACTTCATCTGCTTCGTTCAGCACTAGCCCCCTTACGTCGACCTTGGGCGTTGGGTAGTCTTCTTGTGGCATGAAGAAGTCGCTGAACCTTTCAATAGGTTGCTTGGCCGAATCGGCCATCAATTGCAAGGCGATTTGTCTCAACTCTTCATACCTTTCTTCGTCATAACCGTTTTGGGCATATACAAGCCCTGCCTCAGACAATGCCTTGATTCGTTTGTAAAGGTTAAGCTGTACCTCAAGACTCATTCAACGCTGTTTAATAACAATTCTATCAAGGGTGACGCGCCCTGCATCTTGGCATGATCTAATGCAGTGTTGCCCTTGGGATCTTTTATGCTGCTATTCGCACCGTACCGTAGTAAGAGCCTAGCAATTTCAAGTTGCTTGAAAGTTGCCGCATAGATCAAGCCGGTGGCGCCCATAGCATTGATATGGTTCACCTCGGCCCCTTTTTCAAGCAAAAGTTTGGCAATGTCTGTATGGCCTTTAAAACAGATTCCCATAAGGGCCGTATTGCCCGAACCATCGGTTTCGTTGATATCAGCCCCATTGTCAAGTAAAAAGGCCGCCATCTCGGCATGGCCATAATAGCTTGCCAAAATGAACGGTGTCGCCCCTCGTTGGTCTCTAATATGTACAAGAGAGCGATCATTGTTTACCAACTGTTCGACAGCTCTAAGGTTTCCCTTTCGAACCTCAACAAAGAATTGTTCCGTCTTTTCCATCCGCTCAGAAAGGTATAAAAACTGTTACAAATTTTTGGGCAAAAAACGGCAAATGTTCCCAATTTTGACTTTTTGAATCCCGTAGAAACATAGACGCCCTTTGGCTATCAAACTTGTCTTCGTAAACAAAAAAAGCCGCATGGTTTTTCTTGTAGGCGACCATCTTGGCCAAAAAAGTCTTCATGGTGAATAATGCGTAAAATCTTACGTTGTTTATTTTTCATTTAACTTAGTGTAAGATTTTACGCTTTAGATGAAGAATTTTGTTTGGATAGAAAAAAAGGAAGAGCTTGTTGAAAAAGCTTTCAATATGGCACGTGTCGGCTATTGGGAAGTTAATCTTATCGACAATGCCGTTACCTGGTCAGAAATGACCAAAGCCATACACAGAGTTCCTACTACATATATCCCCAATCTTGAAGACAGCATCAATTTCTATAAAGAAGGAAAAGATAGGGAGACGATCACCAGAGTGGTCAACAATGCCATTGAAACCGGTGAATCTTGGGATGTAGAGCTGATCATCATCAGCGCTGAAGGAGACGAACTATGGGTTCGTGCCCAAGGGGAGGTAGAATTTGAAAGTGGGAAACCTGTTCGCCTATTCGGAACCTTTCAAGACATCGATCAAAAAAAACGAAGCGAGTTGAGGTACAACGAGGCCATGGAACGCTTGACGTTGGCCACCAAAACCGCTAAAATCGGTATTTGGGACTATGACGTAATCAACAATGTCTTGATCTGGGATGACAATATGTTTGCACTGTACGGCATCAAAAGAAAAGATTTTGCGGGTGCCTTTGAAGCATGGGAGACCAGCATACATCCAGAAGACAAACAAAGAAATCAAGAAGAGATCGCTATGGCCCTTTCGGGCGAAAAAGATTTTGATACCGAATTCCGTATTGTCAAGCCCGAGGGTGAATTGCGCTATATAATGGCTTCAGCCAGTGTCAAACGTGATAAAAAGGGCAATGCCGTAAAAATGGTCGGCACCAATTGGGACATTACCGAATTGAAAGTCACCCAGCTCGCCCTACAGAGAAGCGACGAATCGTTTGCAGGCGCCTTTCAAAACTCCTCGATAGGTATGGCACTGATAGGCCTTGATGGTAAATGGATAGATGTGAACCAAAGTATTTGTGAGAGTGTGGGCTATACAAAAAAAGAATTGATGCAACTCACCTTTCAAGATATCACCCACCCAGAAGATCTTGAAAAAGATCTAAGACTGCTCAACGAGTTGATCAACGGTAAACGTGAAACCTATCAAATAGAAAAAAGGTACCACCATAAAGAAGGGCATCTGGTGTATGCATTGTTGACCGTAACGGGCGGGTACGATATCGATGGCAAGCTCTCTCATTTTATATCACAAATCGTAGATATCTCTTCTCGAATCGATGCAGAACAAAAGCAGAAGAAACTCAATGAAATTACCCTTGAGCAAAACAAGAACCTAATGAACTTTGCCCATATTGTATCACACAACCTGCGATCACATGCGACCAATATGTCAATGCTCATTGCGTTTTTATCGAAAGTTGAAAACGCCTCTGAGACCGAAAAGATCATGGCAATGCTGGCATCGGCCTCATCAGGGCTTAACGAGACCGTTGATCATTTGAACGAAGTGGTGCAAATAAAGACCACGGCCCTCGAGAACTTGAAACCGATGAATCTATTGGAGGCCGTCGAAAAAACCAAAAATCACATAAGTACGCATATTGACAAAAAAGAGGCCAAAATCGACATCAGTATATCAAAAAACCATTATGTCAGCGCCGTACCTGCCTATCTTGAAAGTATTCTGCTCAACCTGTTCACCAATGCACTGAAGTATAATTATCCTGAAAGAAAACCTGTTCTGAAGCTCACATCGCGAATGTGCGAAGACCACATTATCTTGAAGTTCAGTGACAACGGCATCGGAATCGACCTTGAACGACATGGCGATAAGATTTTCGGTATGTTCAAGACTTTTCACAGGCATAAAGACGCCAAGGGCATCGGGCTCTTCATTACCAAAAACCAGATAGAGGCCATGGGTGGAAGCATCAGCGTAGAAAGCCGCCCCAACATCGGCACAGCGTTCATTTTAACATTTGGCAAAGCCAAAAAACCATGAAGAGGATAAGAAGTGCATGTGTCATCGATGACGATCCCATATATACGTATTGGGCAAAAAAAATTATGGGCGAGCTCAAGTTCTCTGAAAGTATCTTGGTGTTTGAAAATGGATATGATGCCATCAAGGGCTTAAAAGAAATAACCGAAAGAGGTGAAAAACTGCCAGAAGTCATTCTTCTCGACCTGAACATGCCCATCATGGATGGCTGGGACTTTTTAGACGACTTCATCAAACTGCCCAATCACAATGAAGACAAAGTATATGTATATATCGTAAGCTCTTCTATCGCACAGCGAGATTTAGAGCGGGCAAAAGATTTTGATATCATCCATAACTATATAGTAAAGCCATTGACCATCAAAAAACTCAATGACATATTGAAATCTGTGGTATGACCTCTTTCGGGCCTAGCGCTCGCCAGGCGAAAAATCATCTGGGGCGTTTTGGGGTTGGTCAATGGTACCCGCTGCCCCGGTATCGTTGTAAATCGTCCACTCGGCAAAAGTATAGATAGGGTTGCCCTGTGCCACGTCAATGTTTCGAAGTGCCCGACCATCTTCAAACTCATGGTTTGTGCCGGAGCCATCTTCACCGATGATGCCAAAGACATCGATGACCGTTCCGAAGGGGTCGACCAACTCTAAATTGTCATCTCCGTTTGAATCGGCCGGGCTGTTGGTCGAAACCCCCATGTCGGGAGAAAATCCGTATACATTTTCAAATTCAGAAGCATTGGGCGAGATGACAAAGGTGCTTTGGGCCGCAATGGTGAATCCTGAAAAATCAATGGTCGAGCCTGTATCTGTATTGGCATTGGTATAGCGGCGAAGTGTCCATCCGTTCAAATCCAAAGGTTCATCGGCTGCATTGTACAACTCTACAAACCTTGCCCCGGTATTGTTTTCTGGATCGGCCAATTCAGAAAAAAAGATCTCGGTCGAGGTAAATTCAGTCACAATTTCTTCACACCTTTCATTAGAAAACCCAATGTCTTCCAGGTTACGGATGACAAGTTGAAAATCATCATTTTCCCTTATAAGCACTCCTGTTATCCAACCATTTCCTTCTGGAAGTCTTTCGGCCTGAAAATCGGCAAACCCACTATTTAGCAAAACCAACTCGTTGCCATGGCAATCTCTGAGTGTACGCTCGGTTTCCTCATCGGGTTCAGCAAAGGGCAGCCCCAGTTCATCTTCCACAAATTCAACGTTATCGATCTTAACCAAGAAGTTTGTAAGACCATCATCCAATTCTGTCAGTTCTGTTTCTCTTGGTTGAACCGAAACAATATCGTCACAACTTCTAAAAACATGTTCGTGAATCTTTAGGGCAGGTAGTCTACCGACATTGGTAGTGCCAAAAGCGGCAAAAGTGCCGCCAAGCCTGAAAACATCCCTGCTCTGACCCAAATACAACCCTTTGATCTTTATCAAGATCTTGCTGCCAGGTTCAAACAACAAGTGAGATTCAAAAAGATCTATCTCCATTTGAAAACCTTCGGTCGCATTTGTAGGTGAATCTTGAAAATGCAGTACGCTGAAGAAATTTCCGGCCCGGTCTGAAGAAACCACATATCCCTCTATTACCCAATCTTCCTGTATCTGTAGCAACTCTCCCTGATAAAGGGCCTTTACATCGGCAAAGGTGGCATTGGCGGCCAAATTTGCCTCACAGGTATTTGAAATTGGGTCAAAGTCTTGGTTTTTGACACAACCGGTCAAACAAACAAAAACCAATACTACCGGAAAAAAAACACGACTGCGTTTCATTAAGGCTTTACATGATCTTATTTTCATTTCTTCTCTTCCAATCTCAGAACGTCATTCAAAAACTCACTGCAACATTCAAAAAATAGGTACGTCCATACCCATACCAATATTTTGGTGCAAAAGTGGGATTGTCCCGTAAATTGTCTTGTTGTAACTGTCCAAAATTGCCATTTCTACTTTGTTCATATCCACCTGTTCTGAAAATCGTATCGAACAAATTGTTAACACTGGCAAATATGCTGATGTACTTGCCATTTATCAACCATGACTTGCCTCCCACCAAATTCAGCAAATAGAAATCATCAAGTGGTTCTTGTACCAAAAGTTTGGCCACATTTTCTTCAGTGGCATCAACAAAACGCTGGCCTGTTTCTGGATCTAGCAAAAAACTCGGGGTTCTGGTGATGGTCGATATTTGGGCATAGTTGTTTGCCAAATAATTGGCAGTGCCCCCTACCCACCAATAATCAGGGTCGCGATATTCAATACCAAATGCCATTGCTTGTTGTGGGCCCTGGGCCAGTCTGTAATCTTTGATAGCTGCAAAGCCCAAATCAATGTTTCCTTCTTGGTCAATGGGCTCTTCTTGACCGGCCGTGTCAAAGTTTATGGTTACGGACGGATTATTGGCATACAGGTATTTGCCCATACTGGCCACCAGTGACAGCTCTACATTTGAAGAGACCTGATACTCTAACCCAAGCTCAATACCCATATGCAATTTGTCAAGATCGGTAATGACCTCTTGCACAAAATCGGAACCCACACCCGAATCAACAAAAAAGAAATTGATATCGGTGGTGTTTTGAAATCGTGTATAGAACCCCGTTATTCTTCCCGTCAAGTCAGGAAGCCTTACAAAATAGTTCATATCGACCGAGGAAACCGTTTCACTTTGAATAGCTGGAACGATCTCATTATTTTCCCGGGGGTTCACAAATATGTTCTGCAGCACAGGGGGTCTGGTAAGATAAATTGCATGCGTTCTTAGCCAGTGCCTGCCTGAGAATTGATATGAAGCACCTCCTTTTAGGGCATAATTGGAGAGGTCGATTTTTTCACCTTTGCCATAAGAACTCTCTAGAAACCTTTCATTTTGAAACAATCCGTTACGTTGGTAAGAAGTATTTGAAAACGCTGCGGAAAGAAAGGCTTCCCACTTATTTAACTTTGTTTTCAATTGTACAAATCCGTTCAAGGTCGTGGCATCAATCTCATAATGATAAGAAAAGACGTCACCTTGCACCTTGTTCACTTCACCGTTCACATCATTCAATGTATCTGAAAAGGGGTCGATATCCCCATGAAATGATGCCCCGAACAAATCGTTGAGTTCGGCATAGTTTTCTGAAAACAACTTATGAAAATTGATTCCTGCATCAATATCCAAATAAGCTCCCAACTGCAAATTGGCGATACTGCTTGCAATAATACGTACGTTCTTCACAACATCATCATACAAAACGTAAGCAGCTTTTTCGGCGTTGACCGTATTTGAGTTTGCCAAATAAAGATTGTTCCAGCTGATCTGGGGGTTTTCCAAGAACCCTTCTTTGGCAAGGGCAGCATTGGTAAAATCGGCCCCTATGGGATTATTGATGTAGAAACTCGGTAAGTAACGGTAATAGGTCGGGTCGGGGTTCGGAGCATTGAAATAGCCTAACCTGCTTCTTGATTGCGTGCCGAATTGGTAAGCCATACCAGAAGTCAATGTAAGTCTATCAGATTGAAAATAGTGGTTCAACATGATAATAGGTTCGAAAATATCACGCTCTCGGGCATTGCGAATATCACCGTTCTGTATACCCCAGTATGGGTTATACCGGTTTCCGACCAACTCAAAAACCTCTTCGGTAACCGCAGGTGAACGTCCCCTACGGTTCTTGGCCAAAATAGCGGTCAACATAAGGGCATGGGCATCATTGGGCCGGTATTCAAACGCTCCAAAAAAAGAATAGGCATCATAAAGGGTGCCGTCAATATAGCCCTCTTTTGCCCAGCGCCTCGAAGCAGAGAAAGCGTAGGCCACTCTTTTTTGAAGAGGTGAGGTATATGTAGCCATTAGCCGACCTGCGTAGGTTCTGTTCGAAGCTGATGCCGATAACCGAATTCCTGGGCGGAGCCCCGATGGTCGAGTGTCGATATTGGTGTTTCCAAGAATACCGCCAAAGGTAAGGTCTGCCGCCTCTAAACCGTTCGTGTAGTTCTGGTTTCTGACCACATCGTTAAGTCCGCCCCAGTTGTTCCATTGGGGCCTTCCATCAAAGAGCTTGTTCATGGGCAGGCCATTGACCAGTACTTTTCCCTCACGGGAATCATACCCCCTGACCCTAAAAAAAGCTTGTCCGAAATCAAAGGCCGCACGGTTCAAAAAGACATCACGGGTCGCTTGTAACAGCCCTACAGCGTTAGATACTATCTCGGCATCATCGGAAAGATCGGAATCTGTCAATGTGATAAGATTGTCAGTTTGGTCAACGGCCAGATCAGGTTCTAAAGAAATGAAGCCAAGGCCAATGCTGCTCTCGCCGAATTGGACCGGAATTCTTTTCGGCACATAATCATTGGAAGTACAAATCAATAACTGTTCTCCGCTCAATGCTGCGGTCAGGATGAATTCACCCTTCGAATTTGTCATTGTGGAAAAAGAGGTGCCCTCAATGGAGACCACTGCATTTTCGATGGGTTTGTTCGATTGTGCATCAATCAAATTGCCCGAGACAGTGACCGCTAATTGCCCGTTCATTTTGGGCAATACAAAGAAGAGCAGAATCAATAGTGATATCCGCATTTTTGGTTAGTGTTTCCCCAATTTTACATAAAATTGTGCAATTATGACCGGTGACACTACTTTAAATTTACTTGTTTTAACCGCAAAGTGTTGATGATGAGACTGATAATCGTTCTGTTCTATTTTTTTTGGCTATCGGGTTTTGGTCAATCAAAAAAAGTTTATCAAATAAGGAGTATTGCCTTTTATAATCTCGAAAACCTATTTGATACCATAAATGACACCTTGATATTCGATGATGAAAGAACCCCATCGGGAGTTTATCGTTGGACTGACGAGCGCTATCAGAAAAAAATAGCGCACATCTCAAAAGTACTTTCTGAAATCGGCAAAGAAACCATGGGCAGTTCGCCCGACATCATTGGTCTCTGTGAGATAGAGAACAAATCGGTATTAAATGATTTGATCATACATGAAAACCTAAAGAAAAGAAAATATGGCATGGTACATTTCGATTCGCCCGATGAACGGGGCATTGATGTGGCATTGCTATATAAAAAAGAAGCTTTTTTGCCCCATTCGTTCAAAAGTCATCGACTATTGCTTTTTGATGAAGACGGAAATCGAGATTATACCCGTGACCAACTTGTAGTGGGCGGATTGCTGGATGACGAGGAGTTTTATTTCATTGTCAACCACTGGCCCTCACGTAGTGGTGGCGAAGCCAAAAGTAGACCCAACAGAATAAAGGCCGCTCGGTTGAACAAACGCATCATAGATTCAATTCAAGCGCTGAACAATAGCGTTAAAATCATTTCGATGGGCGATTTTAATGATGATCCCATAGATGCCAGTTTCAAAAAGGTATTGAAAACCAAAGGCAAGCGCAAAACAATGGATAGCCTAGAACTTTTCAATCCTATGGAGCAACTATTCAAAAAAGGCGTGGGCTCATTGGCCTACCGCGACAAGTGGAATCTCTTTGACCAATTTTTCTTTACGGCCAATGTGCTATCAAACGGCAAGGAGGGTTATTCGTACTGGAAAGTCGGCGTCTACGACCCTGATTATCTGAAAAATCAAAATGGCCGGTACAAAGGCTATCCGTTTCGCACCTACGTGGGCACCACCTATCGGGGCGGGTATGCCGATCACTTTCCAGTATATCTATTTTTGATAAAACACCGCTCTCGATAATTGCGTAGCGAAATGCGTTCAGGTGATTCAGTTCTCTTGAAGGGGAGTGGTCAGACATTCTACCAAAGCCTCATCACAGCCTTCTAAACAGTCTTGCCTAATCTTAATTCCCAAAAGGCATTCATTGAAGGCATTTAGTTCTTCTGGCGTGGCATCTAAGCCGGGAAAGTCACAGTCAGGATATTCGGGACACTTATTTTTACATGCATTCCAAACACTCACACATTCTTTATTGGCGGCTATTCTGTCTTCTTTACAGCTTGTCAAAGAGAATATAAAAATTGCTGCAAACAGAATGGCCGATTTAAACTTTTCAGTTCCCATATTTCTCAGGTTTTGATGGTTACTTAACTTAGATGACCATAGACATTTGAATCTACATTCAAAACCAATCTAAGGTTTTTCCTACATAAAAGTAAACAATAATTGTATGGATTACCGAAAAAAATTCGTGTTTTGTAAGAATTTAATGATTAATGTATTTTCTATTGTGCCTCCCTCTAATGAAATACTAGTTGAACCACTGTTGCCATGGAATACGGCTAAGGATCAACAATAGCCCCAGACCATAGAAAATAGCAATGTTCTTGAATTTTTTATCGCCTTCAAGAAACTTTTTATGTCGCGACCACCCAATGGTGATCAAGACAATGGCAATGATATTGATCAAGGGGTGCTCCAATGCCAAAAGACGGGCTTGTGAATTCAAGCCTCCAATTCCCAAAATTTGAATGGCTTTCAGCCCACTGGTGGATATGAAAAAGAGGATAAGGCCGATCAACAATTGAATATGGCTCAATATGAGCGCAAACAGACTGATTCGAAGGTCTTTGTGCATGGTGAACATGCGCTTGCCGAACCAACCCGAAAAGGCATTGAACACGGCAATGATCAGAATCGCCAATACGACATAGGCAAAATAAGAGTGTAGGTTCTGTAAGACTTCCATAACTGAATTTTGAAGCTTAAATGTAGTGATTTTAGCCAAAAAAAGCCCCACTGTTCGGTGGGGCTTTTAAACCGTTTGTGCTACCTCTTAATTGAAGCTATAGCGTATTCCCAATTGCATTTGCCATCTTGAAGATACCAAACCTGCATCATCAATGACATTATCGGTGTCTTCAACACCTGGATCAAAAGTGAACTGTGGCGTAGTACCGTCTGCTGCAAAGCCTTCAAAGTTTAACAATTGTACTTGATTGAAGTTTGTAAAAGTTCTTACACCCCATTCTTTGTTCAACAGGTTGGTGAAATTGAAGATGTCTGCGGTCAATTCTAACCTATGAATGTTCTCGCCGAACTTGATTCCAAATTCTTGTGCGAATTTTAAATCGATGATATGTGTCCAATCCGTACGGCTCGCATTACGTTCAACAAATTGACCACGACGGCTTCTCAAATAATCGTCACCTTCAATAACAGCATTTAAAGCTTGCCATTGTTCAGCAGCAGTTAAGTCGTCTGAATCTATCAATTGTGCTTCACCTTCATTGGCAGGCACATATATCAAGGCTGAAAAACCTCCTGTATCTTCCAAAAGACCACTGCCTGTGTAAACATAACTAAATGGCGTACCCTCTGCTCCTTCATAGAAAAGACCCAGTCTGGTTCTGACGGTCTCAGACCACTTGAACGTAAATGTAGAATTCGCAATGATTCGATGCCCTGGTGAGAAATCAGATGTTGAAAGCTCGGGCCTGTTCGATCCATTGACCGTTTCTAAAAATCGCCATTGAGAACTGTTCTGTGAAGAGGTACCATCAAAGATTCCATCAGAATCACCATAGGTATACGAAACTTGGGCGGTTGCATCCAATTGAGGGCCAAAGAAGTTTTTGGTCAATGTACCCGTAATATTGTAAGAGCTTCCCGCACTGGTGTTGGATGCCAGATAGATCGCTGGATAAGTGGGATCTATTCTTCTAAATCCATAATTTGGTCTTGAACCCGCTCCGGTTGTTGTGAATTCTGGTCCTGGAAGGTTTAGGTTTTCATAATACACGGCATTTACATTATCATTCCAGATGAAATCAGCAGAGAAAATCATATCCCAGGGTAACCGCTGATCCACAGCAATGTTCGTTTTGAAAACCTGTGGAAGTTTAAAGTCTTTTGCAAACAAATCAACTTGGCCGCCAACCGCACCTGATCCCTGTGGAGGGTCTTGTATCTGTGCGTTGGGGTCAGGAATGAAAGCTGGAACATCACCTCCGAACAATTCAGTAAACCCGGTCGAGACGCCATTGTTGGTATACTGCCCCCCTGGCCATACCAAAGGTACACGGGAGGTGAATATTCCCAATCCTCCACGTATTTGGGTAGATCTATCCCCCGTTACATCCCAATTGAAACCAACCCTTGGTGAGAAATGAACAGTGGGATCTATACTTTGCCCCACAAGGGCATCTTGCAAATCCTTCCCATTGGCCTCAAGCAATGGTATTGTATTTGTATTGAATTCGTCGTTCACCCTTCCATCTTCCCAGTAGGGGATGTCGATACGGGCACCGACAGTAAACCTAAAATTATCGGTGATATCCACCTCGTCTTGAACATAAAGGCCAAATTGGAAAATTTTAAATTCTGCGGCGCCATCTGACTCGTCGCCAGACCCACCGATCAATGAGTATCCGTGACGGTATCTGTTCGCCAATTCACCGGTAAGGAAATCATCTAAACTACTATATCGAAAATCACCGAAATTCTGACGGAAGAACACATTTCTTACCGAACCGAATTCGTTATTGGTACCAATGGTTATGGTATGGCGCCCAGAATAGATTTGGAAGTTATTGGTCAAGGTCAAAATATCTTGATCCAAGACATTAGCGGTTGAAAACGGTTCAGAACCAAAAAATATTGACGTACCGGCCGCATCAAAAATCTGAACTGATGGAAACGGCTCACCGACAGGATCTCGATCATCGCGCACACGGGTATAACCCAACACGAAGTTGTTCGACATATTGTCTCCAATTTGTGAGTTCAATTCAAGTGCTGAAGAATTGGTGATCGACTCAAAATTGATAGACCGGTTCAAAAAGTTGATGGACCCTGTATTGGAGGCAGCCGCATCGAACTGAACAGCTTTCACATAGCTATGTCTAAATGATAATTTGTTCTTGTCGTTGATGTTCCAATCAATTTTGGCTATCAGCTTATCACTGGTAAGCGATTCGGTGCTATTTGCAAAAGTTCCGGGGTCGTATCCGAAATTGTTTGTTAGAAAGCTGCTCAATCCATTTAGGTCAGCTTCTGTAGCATCGCCTCTATAGGTCGTGATATCAAAAGGTTGTGGAGTTTCAACCTCTTGTCTTTCATAGTTTACGAAGAAAAACAATTTGTTTTCAATTAGGGGGCCCCCTAAGCGGACTCCATACGTATTGGCGCTAAATTCGTCCAATTTTTCTCGCTCACCGCCATCACCAACAAGATCCACAGGGGTTTTGCCGGAGAAATTTTCGTTTCTAAACAGTGCATAGGCAGAACCGATAAATTCGTTTGTCCCCGATCTCGTATTGGCATTGATACTACCACCAGCAAAACCAGATTGGCGAACATCAAAAGGCGCTACGTTGATTTGGAAGGATTCAATCGCATCCAAAGAGATAGGGCTCACACCGGTCTGCCCACCATTGGTGCCATTGCCAGCCAGACCAAAAGCATCGTTATTAATGGCCCCATCGATATAAATGGCGTTGAATCGGTTGTTTTGGCCACTGATTGAAATAACATCATCTCCTGTAACTTTTGCCTGCGGAGTCAGCCTCGCAAAATCCGCAATATTTCTGGAAATGGACGGCAGATTATTGACTTGCCTAAAACTAACATTGGTCTCGGCACCTGTTTTTCCAGAATCAAATTGTCCGCCCGTTTGACCCACGACCACAACTTCCTCCAACGCTGTGGCAGATTCTGAGAGTGCTGAGCTAATTCTTTGGGTTTGCCCCAAATTCAAATAAAGTCCTTCCCTTACATCGTCGTTGAACCCAACATATGAGATAGTGACTTCGTAAGGCCCACCTGTTCGCATACCGGAAATTCGGTAGAATCCATCGAAATCGGCAGCGGCACCATATACGGTACCCGAGGGAACATGCACTGCCACTACACTTGCTCCGGGTAGGGGCTCACCTGAAGCATCAGTAATTTTACCTCCCATTGACGAGGTAGTAACCCCTTGAGAAAATACCATTGCAGACACCAAAAGTGCCGCAAAAACCAAGTAGATTTTTTTCATTTCAAATAGTGTTTAATTAGCTTGGTAAAAGTCTTGCTTTTTGACCTCAAACATGTTAAGTAAATGTTAAGAAAAGATAATTAAGAATTTTTCTATTTTATTATAAAAACTTGATAATTAGGTGTTTATAATAAAATACTATGGTTAAAAAAAGCTGGGCTAATCCTTAAAAAAATGTAAAAGCTGAAGTGTAGAGCCATCATGGTCGCCGACATCCAAATTTTGTATGTCATGTAGAATATTCTTGGCCAATTGTTTGCCCAGTTCGACCCCCCATTGATCGTAGCTGAAAATATTCCAAATTACGCCTTGCACAAAAATCTTGTGCTCATATAGGGCAATCAATGCCCCAAGTGATTTTGGCGTCAATTTTTCGATCAAAATGGTATTGGTCGGTTTATTGCCCTCGAAGACTTTGAATGGAAGCAGTGAATTTATCAAATCATCATTATGCCCCTGCTGTTTCAGTTCTTCCCTGACCTCTTCTTTGGTCTTACCGTTCATGAGTGCCTCGGTCTGCGCAAAGAAATTGGCCATCAGCTTTTCGTGATGATCGCGGTCGCCATGCAATGGTTTTTTGAACCCAATGAAATCGGTCGGGATCAATTTTGTGCCTTGATGGATCAATTGAAAAAAGGCATGCTGTGAATTCGTGCCCGGTTCGCCCCAAATAATGGTTCCGGTTTCATGGCCTACCCTGTTGCCCTCCCTGTCAACACTTTTGCCGTTACTCTCCATAATGCCCTGCTGCAAATAGGCCGAAAAGCGATGTAGATATTGGGTGTAGGGTATAATGGCTTCTGTTTCAGCACCATAAAAATTATTGTACCATATGCTCAAGAGTGCCAGAATTACCGGAATGTTTTTCTTGAAATCGGCATCCCTGAAATGAACATCCATTTCATGGGCCCCTTCGAGTAGATCGGAAAAACCCTCATACCCCACGGCCAGTGCGATCGATAGTCCAACGGCGCTCCAAAGTGAAAAGCGGCCCCCTACCCAATCCCACATCGGAAAAACGTTTTCAGCGGCAATGCCAAATTCTTCTATCTTCTCAAGATTGGTCGATACCGCCACAAAATGTCGGGCAACATCTTTTGGTTCAGCATGTTTTAAAAACCATCTTTTTATGGTCAGTGCATTGCTCAAGGTCTCTTGTGTGGTGAAGCTTTTTGAAACTACCACAAAAAGCGTGGTCTCAGGGTCCAGTTCTTTCAAAACCTCATGTACATGGTCGCCATCAATATTGCTGACAAAGTGTACCTTTAGATGGTTCTTGTAAAATTTCAAGGCTTCGGTGACCATCGCCGGGCCCAAATCTGAACCCCCGATACCAATATTTACGATGTCGGTAAATGCCTTGCCCGTGTATCCTTTTTTTTGCCCAGAAATAACCGCATCTGAAAATACCTTGATTTGTTCCCTTACTTGGTAAACCTCGGTCACAACATTTTCACTCCCAACCATGACCTTATCGTCTTTAGAGGTTCTGAGCGCCGTATGGAGCACGGCGCGGCCTTCGGTTTCATTGATCAGATCACCGTTGAAGTAATTGCCGATGCTTTGACGAAGGTTCACTTCATCTGCCAATCGCAATAACAGATCGAGGGTCTCGGAACCAATGCGGTTTTTTGAGTAATCGACGAAAAAATCATTCCATTTAATATGAAATTTTTCTGCACGGTTCTCATCTGCCTTGAATAGCTCCCTTAAGTGTAGTTGTTCTGTTTCTTTCTGGTGTTTGGCAAGTGCTTTCCAGGCTTCAGTTGAAGTCGGATTGGTTTTGGGCAGTGTCATCGTATTGGTTGAGGGTTAGCAAATCTTTTTCATTTTCAATGGGGGAAGGCCGTTTCAACTCAATACAGTCAAGCTGAAACTTGAGCGGTTCAATATGTTCTAGATAGGAAGCTCTCAATGAATCGGCAATGGGGTCCGCTGCCGGTAGTTTTTCGCGTAATGGATCTACCTGTCTGCCATTTTTCCAGAATCGATAGCATACATGGGGGCCTGAAGTGTTGCCGGTCATACCGACCCAGCCAATGACATCACCCTGTCTGACAAATTCTCCCCTTTTCACTTTTTGCTTTCTCATATGCAGGTATTGGGTACTGTAGGTGCCATTGTGCCGTATCTTCACATAGCGCCCATTGCCCCCTCTTCGTGTTGATTCGGTTACCGTGCCATCGGCAGTAGCTATGATGGGCGTACCGATCGGGGCGGCATAGTCGGTTCCCCTATGCGGTCTGACCCTATTGCCGTAGTAGGCGATACGGCGTCTGAGGTTATATCGCGAAGAAAGGCGGTATCCGAACTTTATGGGTGCCCGTAAAAAGGTGCTTCTAAGATTATTGGCCTCTTGATCATAATAATCGAGTATGTTCTTCAATGAGTCTGTCACGTAGGGGAAAGCATATATGGGCTTTCCCTTGTGCTCGAAATAGGCGGCCTTTATGGCGCCGCTTCCTGCATAAATGGTGTCATTGATATACCTTTCATCATATATGATCTTGAATTTGTCACCCTTTTCCAACTTAAAGAAATCGATTGTCCAGGCATAGATTTCAGAAAGGTTTATGGTGACACTGTAATCTACACCGAGACTGTCAAGCGCGTAAGAAAGGCTGCTTTCTATACTGCCCCCAACTTCTCGTTCAACATTTTTTACCCGTTTTTTGCTTTTGTAGACCAAAGCACTGTCTCTCAAATCAACGACGGTATAATTGACCTTGTCATTCTGGTAGATGAAGACCTCGGCCGCCTCGAGGGTGTCTTTCGATTTCAAGATCAGATAGGGTTTGCCCGCCCTGATTTTACGAACATCAAAGGTATCTTTGAAATTTTCTGAGACCGCGGCAATTTTTTGATAATCAACATTGTTCTTCAGCATTAACTCACCAAAACTATCACCGTACCGAATGGTGTCGTTCACGACCTTGAATTCATCAAGATTGAACCCAAAGTGTTCAATGACCGGTTTTTCAACCTCGATCTGAACGACTTCCTCAATGACCGGCCTTTCTTCTTTGCATGATGCCAAAACTGTCAATGCCAAAATTACGCCCCAGTACTTTTGCATTATTCCTTTATATTTTCAGGATTGAACATGTGGTCAACCCATTGTTTGCCCCAATTTTGCAATTCTTCTTCAGAGTACAAAGTTGGGAAAAATATTATTCTCTGAAAACTGGGGGGCAAATACTGTCTCCAGTTCGTGCCTCCAGTCGCCTCTACAGCAGTATTTTCCTTTTTCAAATAGCGATAGGCCGAGCCCATGTGCATCAATGGCCAATTGATGTTTGCATTCATGTCAAGCCTTCTCAAAGCCTCTATGAGTTCAGGATTTTCCCTTACCTCTTTGGGCAATTGAAGATACTTGTGGTAAATCGTGTTGCCTTTTACCTGTTTGGCAATGCGTATCAACCTAGGTGTATAACGATATTCAAACTGTTTTAGTGTCAAGGTTTTTTCTCCGGTTTTCAGGTCTGTGGCCCCTTTTTTCCAGTAAATGTGCTCGTAGAGTTCTTCTATGGGGTGTTCTTCAGAGAATTTTTCGCGCTCGGTATGATGCACCAAATTTTGGAGGGGAGTGGCATAGATTTCAATCATACGGTACTGAACGGACTGAAAGCCGCTGGCAGGAAGCAATGCCACACGATAGCGCATAAACTGCTCTCGCTGCATGCCATGGATCATGATGCCGAATGAAGAGGTCAGTGCCTTGAAATAGTTGTTGATCCGGTTCGCCTTCTCAACAAAAAAGTCTAGCGCCCGGGTCTTATCATCGACCAATTGTTTTTGTTCATGTAAGATGAGCTTGAAGAAAAGCTCGGTAATCTGATGATACATGATGAAGATTTCCTCATCGGGGAAGTAGGTTCTCGGCACCTGCAAACTCAGTAGGGTATCGAGATGAACATAGTCCCAGTAGGTAAGGTAGCGTTGATAAAGTAGTCCGTCTAGGTACGAACTCAAATCTTGGCCAGAATCTCTGTATTTTTCTTCAAGCTTGTTGATTTGGGACTCAATTCGCTCATCTCTCTTCATTAGTGGGTTGTTCTCAATCCATAATTATCTTGAACTGATTTCTAAGGCCATTGAAGCCATCGAGGTCGGCTTTCAATGAGCCGACGGCCAAATCAGCCTTTATTCTCACCGGAATCTTGTTAAGGTCGTTCGATACCCAAAGTGTTAGGCCCTCTTCTTCACGAAAGACCCTGCCAGACTGTACATAGGGCCTAAATTTAAGACATTCTACCTTACCAAACTTTGTTCTAATGGTCTCTATGCCCAAAAACTTTAGTTTAAACTGGTAAACGCCATCGTCGTCGAACAACATATCCATGCCTATACTTTCACCTACCTTGAGATCTTCCACACCATATTTTTCCCTAAGGTAATAGGCGGCCGACACCAAATCTTGAACTTGGTCATGAATGGGAAAATCATATTTTTTCTCATTCTTATTGTCTTTTAACAATGCCGTGTTTTTTGAATAATCGAAATCTATCTCGATATCTTTGGTGTAGCCTCCTTCATCGATCTTTCTTATAAACCGGTAGGGCTTGCCGTCATTTCTGTCAAAATAACTTTCGTAAGTGTCATCGACCTTAAAGAATATACTGGCAAAACCTGTTGTCTTACCCCTTCCGACCACATGATAGACAGGTATACTGTCCAACTCTTCCGAAGTGAGGTGCAATGTGGCATAGCTGGCATTCAAGAATCCATAGTGTATTCTGAATTTCAACCATTCTCCAGGCTTATATGCCTTTGGTCTCTGTGCTGACAAACATAAACTGAAAAGAACCAATATAATAGGGGCAATCTTTTTCATCACGTTCATTTCATGTCCAAAAATACTAAATGACTCTTCTAGACAATATATTTTACATTACTTTAAACAAAAGTTATTCCAAAATATTATGCATAAAAAAAGCCCAGTTGTGAACCGGGCTTTTTCTAAATAACCAACCAAACTTTAAATTATGAAAAACCAATACTTAAAGTAATAAAGGAACCACCCTTTATCACTATCAAAGATAAGGTGAACTTTTTTCGAAATATCAGTTTTTAACGGACTTTAACTATAAAGTCATCTTTATTGGCGAATGGTTAATAGAACTTTTGGAAATTCTTAAGACATGTTGTTAAAAACCATGCAAAAACCGTGGTTTTTTGCTCAAAACCAATATCCAATACTAAAAAAAACATTGCTATCATCAATCTGGGGCGACCACGAATAATAGATCTGTACCGGCCCCAGAAAGGACTCTAAGCCATATCCAATGCCAAAACCGGAAAAATCAGGTTCTGTGAACCATTCACCCGTTCTGAACAGGTCATCGTCTACATTTGCGACATTGGCCGTAAGCAAGAAATGGTTCTTAGGCGCAATCTCATAGTCGAGCCTCATATAGGCCTTCACAAAACTATTGCCGGGAAGGCTCAGAAAATCATATCCAAGAAAAGGTATGAAATTGTTGACAAAATCGTTTCCAAAGCCCCCCAGCACAAAATCAAAGGATGAAACTGCCGAAGTGCCCAATTTGAACCCGCCCTCTGTCTCAATATTGAGCGAAAGATCGGGAAACAGGCCAAAGGCGGTTCCCATGCGTGCTTTTGCTATTGAGAATTCCTTGAAATTATCATTGAAGTCTGATGAAAACAGGTAAAAATGAAAATCTCCATCAAAATAGAGCCCTTCCGTTGGAAAATATTTATCATCATAGGTGTCCAATGTCAATTTGCCAAATGTGCTGAAGTAATTGCTATCTTCAAAAAAAGTGCGATCTCCTGAGGTAGGCTCAAAGCTTGATTCAATGTTTTGCCCGGCATTCGTCAATGTGCGGGTGCTATATCGCAACAATTTATGTTCTGCACCGATACTGAAAGCAAATTCTTCCCTCAGAACGGTCTGGAGGTATATTTGATTGGTCAAATCAGTGACATCGAGCAAAATTTCACCAATGTTGGGGTCATCGACCACATCAAAATTTGAACTTATCACTCCATAATCGATTTCCTCATCAAAATCTGTGAAAGTTGAGTTTACGCCAAAACTCCAATATGCGCCTTTATCGATATAATATTCAAGGTTGTATCTGATATGGTCTCCCAATATGAAGTCAAAAGAGGCCACATCATCTTGAAAGAGGAGGCCTTTTCTTGTAAGATTGATCAATGCGGCACTTTTGTAGAGATCGTCATAATGCGCGCCCATTTTAATGAACATCTTGGTGGGCTCATCTTTCAGCTTTAGAATAAGGTCGGTGCCCAGACCATTTGAGGCCAGTTCATATCGAAGAGCCTTGAAGTTGCCGGTTGCCGCAAGGTTGTTAATGCCCTGTTCGAGCTTTTCAAATGAAGTTTTCTTTCCCAAATCGATTCTCAGTTTGCCTTTTATGTAGCCACGGGAATAACGGCTATCACCCTTGACCATCAATCGATTTATGACCAGACTATCTGACATGCTGACCTTATGCTCTTTGCCCGTTCTCCCCGACTGTTTCTGTGCCACTTGAACAAGTTCATCGTATTTTGTTCGTGCCCCGGCCTCGCCGCTATCCATGATCTCACCAGAATAGTCGAAATCAATCACAGAATAATCATCGATTTCTGGCTTGATATATACATCGGTCTGTTTTCGTTTTTCAACCATATCCTTGACCGTACGATAGTTATTTATCTGCAAGAGTATTCCGGTCGCCGATGACAATGATTCGCGTTCGACCAAGCCGTGCTGTACATCGACCCCGATAACGATATCGGCCCCCATTGCCCTCACCTCATCAATGGGATAATTGTTTACCACCCCCCCATCGATTAAAACCTTGCCATCGATTTCAGATGGCTCGAACAGGGAGGGAAAGGTGCCACTCGCCGTAATGGCCTCTGGTAAAAACCCGCTGTCAAGCAATATTTCTTCTCCCGTTTCAATATTGGTGGCGATACATATAAAAGGAATGGGCAGTTGGCTAAAATCACGAACATCCTTCACATGGTACAAAAGCTGAACAAGTTCATTGTAGATGCGTTGCCCCCCGGAAATGCCCTGTGGAAAAGAAACCTTGAAATCATCAAATGGAAGGCTCAGTGCATATCGTTCCGAATCATCTTTCTCATAAAATGTCTTGGCCCCCCTTGGCACATCGTCTTGTATCAATTCGGCAAAGTCGGTAACCCTGAAAATAGAGTCCAGTTCTGTGGCCGAATACCCTGAAGCATACAACGCCCCTACAATGGCCCCCATGCTGGTGCCACCGATATAATCTACCTCGACCCCTGCCTCTTCAATTACCTTGAGCGCCCCGATATGGGCAAGGCCCTTGGCCCCGCCACCGCTCAACACGACGCCCACCTTGGGCTCTTCTTGAGAGAATGCCATCTGAAACAGACCAAGAAAACCCATTAATAGAAAGACCCACCTCATTACCGTTTTCAATGAAAGGATTCATAAACTTTTTTCGCCTTGGCCATGCCAATGCTCTTTGCCAAATGATCGATCGTGGCCTCTTTGATACGTTTGACCGATTTAAATTCTTGCAACAGTTGCTGGGCCGTTTTTTCACCTATGCCCTCAATACTTTCCAACTCTGAATTGATGGCCGCTTTACTTCTTCTATTTCTATGGAAATTGATTCCAAATCGATGTGCTTCATTTCGCAGTTGTTGGATGATTCGCAAGGTTTCTGATTTTTTATCCAAATATAACGGAATGGGATCCCCTGGAAAATAGATTTCCTCTAAACGTTTGGCAATGCCAATAACGGCCACCTTGCCCCTGAGGCCCAACAGGTCGAGACTCTTCAGGGCTGAAGATAGTTGGCCCTTGCCCCCGTCGATTATGATGAGTTGTGGCAACGGTTCACCTTCACCCAACAATCTTTTATAGCGACGGTGCACCACTTCTTCCATTGAGGCGAAGTCATCGGGTCCCTCGACCGTTTTTATATTGAAGTGTCGATATTCTTTTTTTGAGGGTTTTCCATCCTTGAAGACCACACAGGCCGCAACTGGATTGCTGCCCTGTATATTTGAGTTATCGAAACATTCAATGTGGCGTGGCTCTCTAGAAAGTCTTAGATCGGCCTTCATTTGGGCCATCACCCTTTTGGTATGCCTATCGGGATCGGTAATCTTGATCTGCTTGAAACGCTCTTGGCGATAGAATTTGGCATTTCTGGTCGAGAGGTCGACCAGTTTTCGCTTATCGCCCAATTTAGGAACCATGCTCTTTAGTCCTTCTTCAACCGCAACGGGAAAGGGCAAGTACAGCTCTTTCGATCCAGAGTCAAAACGCTGCCTGATCTCAATGATCCCCAGTTGTAAAAGCTCTTCGTCGGTCTCTTCAAGTTTCTTCTTTATTTCAAGCGTATGTGACCTGACGACCAAACCATGTGAGATCTGTAAAAAATTGATATAGGCATGGGTTTCGTCTGATATGATCGAAAAAACATCGACATTGCTGATCTTCGGGTTCACGATCATCGATTTTGCCTGATAGTTCTCAAGCACTTCGATTTTTTCCTTTAACCTTTGGGCCTTTTCAAACTGCATCTCAGCGGCCAATGCTCTCATCTGTTTTTTGAGGTTCGAAAGCGAAGATGAAAAACTTCCTTTGATGATGGCGCGTATATCATCGATCTGCCCATCGTATTCTTCCATTGTCTGAAGCCCCTCACAGGGGCCCCTGCAATTCCCCAAATGGTACTCGAGACAGACCCTATACTTTCCGGCCGATATTTTTTCTTCAGACAGATCATAGCTACAAGTGCGCAACGGATAAACACTTCTGATCAGGTCAAGAATGGTCTTTACCGTTCTGACACTTGTATAGGGGCCAAAGTATTCAGAGCCGTCTTTGATCAATTTTCTGGTCATGAAGATTCGGGGGAAGCGTTCATTTTTAATACAGATCCACGGGTACGACTTATCATCTCTCAGCATGACATTGTAGCGCGGTTGGTGTTTTTTGATCAAATTGTTCTCAAGCAACAGCGCATCAGATTCTGTAGGTACAACGACATGTTTGATGGTCTGTACCTTTTTGACCATGACCCTGGTCTTTCCATACTCTTGTTTCCTGGTAAAATATGATGAAACCCTTTTCTTTAGATTTTTGGCCTTACCGACATACAGCATTTTTCCGTCTTGATCAAAAAATTGATACACCCCCGGATTACCGGGCAATGAACTTAACTGTACTTCAATGGGAAGGGCTGACATAAAATCTAAGGGCAATCTTTAAAAGACAACATGAAGTTACTATGTTTTTTGTAAAGTGCACAAGCCTGGGCCTGTTTTAACCCATAATAACGGCAAATGCTTTTTCACCGATCTAAGTAGTTCATTTTTTTACCCCAATTCTATATGGAAAATTTAGTGCTCGTTTTTTCTATGTTAAAAATTTAATAAAAAAGTGCATTTCACCGATAAAAAAGTGTATTTCATGGTGTAAATGTTATTTTTTTATTTATTTTTAGACACCTAAACGTTAAATGCATGGAGAATTATTTGATTGTTTTGGGCATGTACTTGATTTTGATGCTGTTCTTCAAAATCTACTTCGCCGTCTCAACTAGAGAATAGGTGACGAATGCTTGAAACTGCCCCACAGAATCAATCGACATCACCGTATGTTGAAACATGAACTAAGAAAGATTTATAAGGAGAAAAGAAAAGGACTTTCTCCTTTTTTTATCTCCGAAAGCAGCCTCAAAATACTCGACCAACTTCTTGACCTTCCTATTTGGGATTTTTCATTCTATCACATTTTTCTAAGCATTGCCGACAAAAAAGAAGTCGACACCGCCCCTATCATTGACTTTTTACAGAAAAAAGAAAAGAATATCGTAGTGCCCAAAATGACCGCCAATGCTACACTTGAACATTATCTATTGACCGATACCACGACAATTGCCGTGAACAATTGGCAAGTACCAGAGCCTTCGGGCAGCGAACAGATAGAAGAAACGGAAATAGACGTAGTTTTTATTCCGTTATTGGCCTTTGACCGACTTGGAAACCGGGTCGGCTATGGCAAAGGTTATTATGATGGCTTCTTAAGAAAATGTCGCCCTGATACCTTCAAGGTGGGTCTGTCATTTTTCGAAGCAGAGGCCGTTATACATGATATTGCCGACCACGATTTTCGAATGGACTATTGTGTCAGCCCAAAAAACATCTATGACTTTACTTCCACTTCTTCTTGAATCTTCTTAGGAAAAGCCTTTTTGTTGAAAATGATCAACATGGCCACTCCAATGCTAATTGCTGAATCGGCTATATTGAAAACCGGTTCGAAGAAACTGAAGGTGTTTCCGCCGACTATGGGCATCCACTCGGGCCATACGGCATCTTGTATAATCGGAAAATACAGCATGTCGACCACTCGGCCATGAAACAATTTGCCATAGGGCTCATCAGAGAAAAAGGTGGCCACTTGGTTATAGCTGTCATTGAACACCACCCCATAGAAGACTGAATCAATGATATTGCCCAATGCTCCGGCGAAAATCAACGATACCGCAATGATCAATATTCGAGCAGAGTTCTTTCTGATGATATCATATAACCAATAACCGATCCCCACTATTGCGAAAAGGCGAAAGATAGTCAATATGAGCTTTCCCGTAGCCTCTGACACCGGTAGAAAATCATTTAACTTGGTGCCCCATGCAGCACCTGAATTCTCAATGAAGAGAATCTTGAACCATTTGAAGACCTCGACAGATTGTTGGTATTCAAAGTGGGTCTTTATGTAGATTTTACTGATTTGGTCAATCAATAAAATTGTAGCAATAAGTATGAGCGATCTCTTAAGGTTCATCGGTAGAAACAAGTTGCAAAAGTACTGATATTATTCAGTCTTTTTGAGATAAATATTTCCTTGTATCGACCTCAGGTCGTAGACAGCATTTCCTGATGGAATGCTATGGTCGATTACCTCTCCATAGGTCGAATTCGCCGTGATATCACCTGCTGACGCAAAAAGGTAGATGCCTCCGTTTTGGGTCTTTACCCGGGCATGTTCAGTTAGATCACGTAATTCGCAATAACCATCTGACAAATCGATTTCAAGGTTTTTGTAGTTACCGGTTGCCTTAACATTGCTGGTCGTACCATAGAGTCGAACATCGTGATATTCCGGTACTATAATGCTGAGCTTGATCGATATTACTTTGTGGACGCTCAATTTATCGTTCGGAAACACAAAATTGGGCTGAAAGCCTGTATAGACCACCACTGTTTCACCTTCTTGTTCAATGTTGACAAGCAAATCTTCGTTGTACTCCCCATCAATGATGGCCTCTACATACAGCCCGTCTCCTGACGCGGTGTTCAGATCCACATGATAGCAGTCTTTTGAGTCGATTTGAATATAGCCGTTTCGTGGGTCTACGAAAGTCTTTTTGACCACTTTTTGACACGTCAGCCCAAAGGTGGAAAAAAAGGTCATGACCCACAAAAAAAGACGTGCAGCTCGCAGAAAAGGCACACGATTATTTTTGCATGTTCTTCGCTTCGATGCTCAAAGTAGCATGAGGTACCAGCTTCAACCGCTCTTTGTTGATCAGTTTGCCCGTCACACGGCAGATACCATAGGTCTTGTTCTCAATACGCAACAAGGCATTCTTAAGATCGCGAATGAATTTTTCTTGACGAATGGCCAATTGGGTATTGGCCTCTTTGCTCATGGTTTCAGAACCTTCTTCAAAAGCCTTAAAAGTGGGCGAAGTATCA
>JANQOD010000293.1 GCA_028289745.1 Allomuricauda sp.
GTGTGGGCCAATGTGATTTTCGGTATCAGCCTGATTTTTTTAATGGTCTCATTGGTACTGTCATTGATCGAGGTACAATTATCGACCAGGGCCTTGGGCATACAGCTCAAGAATATGGAAAAATAGCCCACGCTTTCCGTGGTCTTTCAGACGATGGCATATCAGAATTTTCATCGCTTTCGATGCTCCTTTACTTTCACTGAAACTAAAAGGAAATCAGTATCTTTAATGTTCAACTTTTAACACCAACTAACTAACTATGAAAAGTGTGCGCGAACTTGATTTTTTCAAGAACATTCGCGAGATACGCGAATTTGAATTCGGTTTTTTCTATTATTTCGATGGGCTGGTCATTTCTGAGATGAAAGAAGGGGTGCACATGACTTGGGGCATGGCCAAAAAAGCCGTCAAAGCCGCCGTTGAAATATATGGCGAAGATATGCCCATCGCCTATATCTCGAACCGTATCAATGACTACACCATAGTGCCCTCAGATTGGATCAAATTCTATAAAAACCGACACCAACTCGATTTTTATTCCGTAGTGGGCACTACCAAAGGGAGTTTTGCCAGTTTGGTGTTGGAAAAAATGTTCTTTCAGAATTCCATCAATCAGTTCACCGACATTGAAGAGGCGATTGAATGGAGCGTCGCCAAAATTGAACAGAGAAGTAAAAATGAGCGGTACAATAAATTAGCGGCCGATATGGAATAATGCGTCACCTTGATTCACGACGGCCTGATGGTTGACACAAATGATATGCCCATCAGAAGGGGCCTTTATTTTTTTGTTCGTTTTTGAATATGTATCGTTTATCGCTCCTAAAACCTGGTTCTTGCTGACCTTGCTTCCATTTTCTATTTCAGGGATGAACATGCCCGCCCTAGGGGCACGCAACCATTTGGTAGTTTTCAAATGGATAGATTTCGGTTTGCGTTTTCCTTTCGATAGCACTCCCAAGTGCCCCAAAACATTCTTGATGCCCGTTACCGCGGTCTTGATCGAGTGCTCATCAAAACGCATGCTTTCCCCTGCCTCGTATACCAACACAGGTTTCCCCATGCTATGCATTACTTTTCTAAAAGATCCCCTTATCAATTTAGATGAAAAATGAAACGGGGCATCAAACTCAAGAGCCAGTTCCTCACTCTCTGAATCTCCCAAGGTGTACCTTACCTGTGGGTGGTTGTGCCGTTGCGCGCCCCCTGTATGCAAATCAATGGCAATATCTATTTGGGGCAATACCTCTGAGGTATAGTGATAGGCGATTCTACTGGCCAATGAGCCTTTGCTCCTACCCGGAAAGCTGCGGTTCACATCTTTGCCATCAGGTACATCCCTAGAGAAATGTATGAATCCAAAAATATTTAAGACGGGCACCACGATCAACGCTCCCTTTTCAATTTTGAATGCCCTGTCTTTCAATACCCTTCTCAGTGCCTCCACTCCATTGATCTCATCGCCGTGCAGCCCTGCTTGCACCAAAACTATGGGTCCGGCCTGTTCGGCATTGAAAATATGAATGGGTATATCGATCAGGGTACCGGTCGGTAAACGTGCGATTTCGATACGGACCAATCGGCTTTGCCCTGGTTTTACCGTATTGCCATTGACGGTTATGGTTTTATTTTCTTCTTCTGAATGCATTTCTTTCTACAAACTTCACGATATGTGCCGCCACGTTGATCCCAGTGGCACCTTCAACCCCCTTTAAACCGGGGGAGGCATTGACCTCGATCAACAGCGGTCCCTTTTTAGAGCGTATCAAATCTACCCCCGCCACCCCAAGGCCCAAATATTTTGTGGCGTTCAGCGCAATATATCGTTCTTTTGCCGTGGGGTTAATGGCCTCGGTCTCGGCCCCTCGATGTACATTCGACCTGAAATCGTCCAGATCACTTTTGCGCTTCATGCTGGCAACGACCCGGCTACCCACCACAATGATCCGAATGTCTTCACCATTGGCCTCTTCAATATATTTCTGAATAAGAATGCTGGTATCCATTTTGTAAAAGGTATCGATGATCGATTTTGCCGATTTCTTGCTCTCTGCAAGTATAACACCGAGCCCATGGGTACCTTCTTGAAGTTTTATAATGACCGGTGGGCCGCCAAGTAACTTTATTTGTTCTTCGATATTATCAGGATTGATCGAAAAGACCGTTTCAGGAATGGGGATTCCCTTTCTGGCCATGATCTGAAGTGTCCTTACCTTGTTCCGCGCCCTGGTAATGCCCAAAGAGCGGGCAGTGCTGAACACCCCGTTCACTTCGAACTGCTTGACGATCGCAGCGCCATGCCGGGTCACTTTTGCCCCTATTCTGGGTATGATCGCATCGAATTCATCAGTGACATCATCTTCACCCATATAGATCTTGGGGTTTCCCTCCCCCAATTTGACAGAGCATTTCGTATGGTCGATAAGTTCTACATAGTGCCCCGCCCGTTGTGCTTCTTCCACGATTCGCTTTGTGGAATGCACATTGAGGCTAACAGAAAGTATGGCGATGTTCATTTTGGCAGTTAGTGCAGCTGATCTTCAGCCCAATATCGGGTAAATTTTACAATCGAGCCAATTTGCCGGTAGATTTTCATCAAAGCCAATATGACATTGATCAAAACGCTTCTAAATAAGCGTTTTTGGTACTTTCAAAGTTTGTTAAAACTCGCTCGTACCGTAAATTTGTGGTAAAACCAATAGCTAATGAGCGGATTGATAAAATCTTCGATTGCCCGAAAAGTCGTTATGGCGCTTTCGGGTCTTTTTTTGGTCATTTTTTTGGTGCTCCATGTGACCATTAACCTAGCCTCGGTCATTTCTCCTGATTTTTTTAATGAGGCTTCCCATTTCATGGGCTACAACCCGATCGTACAATTTAGCATGCAGCCCATTTTGATTGCCGGAGTCATCATACACTTCATCATGGGCTTTGTGCTGGAAATACAAAATAAAAGAGCCAGGGGCATCAATTATGTGAAATTTAAAGGCAGTGCCAATGCATCATGGGTCTCGCGAAATATGATCTATTCGGGTCTGGTGATCCTGGCCTTTCTCGGATTGCATTTTTATGATTTCTGGATCCATGAAATGAATTACAAATACGTGGCCGCACTACCCGAAGATTCCACCCGGTACTATGCCGAGACCGTAGAAAAATTTGAGCCCATGTGGCGAACGGTACTCTACGTGGTATCGTTCGTGTTGCTGGCCCTGCACCTCTGGCATGGATTTGCTTCCTCACTCCAGTCTATGGGAGTGAACAACAAGTATACCCCGGGTATCAAGAAGTTCACAAAACTATTTGCGGTAGTGGTTCCATTGGCTTTTGTCTTCATCGCCATTTACCATCACCTTAACCCAATAACACATTAATTATGG
>JANQOD010000317.1 GCA_028289745.1 Allomuricauda sp.
TTATCCGGTTGAGAAACTCAAAGAGTATGCCGAATACCTTGAGGATGAGATTGAAAACCTAGACGAGATCAAGCAAGTCGACATTAGGGGCGCCCAAGAAAAAGAGGTCGAGGTAGCCGTTGACATCAATAAAATGATGGCCGCCAAAATCAATTTTGACGATATCATACAAGCCATAAACAACGGTAACATGACCATGTCTGCCGGTAATCTGATCACCAGTGGCCAGCGAAGAACCATTCGTATTACGGGCGAGATCGACGAACCCTCAGAGCTCAATGATTTTGTAGTGAAATCTGAAGATGGCACCGTGTACCTAAAGGACATTGCCAAAGTAACCTTTTCAGAAGAGGATAAAAATACCTATGCCCGAGAGATGGGTGAAAGCGTGGTAATGCTCGATATCAAAAAAAGGTCTGGTAAGAACGATGTCATTGCCACCGAAAAGATTCGCGAAATCGTTGCTGAGGCGAAGACCGGTGCGCTACCCGAGGATCTAGAAATAACTTTTGCCAATGACAGTAGTAGCAGAACCCTGAACCAAGTAGATGATTTGGTCAACAACATCATCTTTGGCATCATATTGGTCGTCACCGTCTTAATGTTCTTTTTAGGGTTTAGAAATGCCCTTTTTGTAGGTTTTGCGATACCCATGTCGATGTTTATGTCGTTCATGATCCTGTCGGCGTTGGGCTATACCCTTAACACCATGATTCTGTTCGGATTGATCATGGGCCTTGGCATGTTGGTCGATAACGGTGTGGTGGTCGTAGAAAACGTGTACCGTTTGATGGAGAAAGAGGGCATGACACGCAAGGAAGCCGCTAAAAAAGGCATCGGTGAAATTGCCATACCCATTATCATTTCTACCGCTACCACGGTGGCCGCTTTTGTTCCACTGGGTATGTGGCCTGGCATTATGGGCGAGTTCATGATCTATTTTCCCATAACCCTTTCCGTGGTGCTTGGATCGTCATTGTTTGTGGCCATTTTTATGAACTCTATGTTGGTGTCGCAATTTATGGAGGTCGGAGAAAAGGAGCTGACCCGAAAACAACTTATTCGTCTAAGTTTGATCTTGTGCGGGTTTGGCTTGTTCATATTCTTCGTGGGTGGTGCCATAAGGGGTCTGGGAACCTTGATGATCGTTGTGGCCGGCTTGTTCTGGATCTACAAGTACTTCTTAAAGAAATGGGCGTTGTACTTTCAGAAGAACGTGCTTACCCGATTTGAAAACCTGTACGAAAAACAGCTCAAGGGGGCACTTAAGGGTAGAAATGTCTACTGGTATTTTGGGGTGATCATGCTCTTATTGATTGCCGCATTCGCAGCATTTGGGGGCTCTATTGGGAGTCAACGTACCAAAGTGGAATTTTTTCCCGACAATACCCCAAAAGAAATTTATGTGTACATAGAATACCCCCAAGGAACCGATATTGAGAAAACCAATGCACTGACCAGAGACATTGAAGAACGGGTATATGCCATTGCCAGGGATGAACAATACTACCGCAACGGTGAAAACCTTTTGTTAGACACGGGGGTTTCACAGGTGGGCAAAGGAGCTGAAAACCCGTTTACCGAAGCAGGTTCGGCAGCAGATATGCCCCATCGTGGCAAAATAACCCTGTCTATGCAAGAATTTAAGCTTAGGCTAGGTCTGGACACAGAGCAGTTGCGATTGCGTATTCAAAATGCCTTGGCCGAGGTATATCCCGGAGTAACCATTTCAGTAGAGAAAGACGCAGTGGGTCCACCGGCAGGATATCCCGTAAACATTGAGTTGATCGGCCAAAACTACGATACGCTGATCAACGTGGCCGAACGCATGCGCACTTATATCAACTCTAAAAGTATAGATGGTATGGAAGGGCTAAAAGTAGATGTCAACAAAAGTAGCCCTGGCATGGAGGTAATCGTGGATCGCCAAAAAGCGGGTGAACTTGGTGTATCGGTCGGTCAAGTTGGGCGGCAATTGCGACGTTCTTTGTTCGGCGACAAAGCCGGTGTCTACAAAAAAGATGGTGAAGACTACGATATCAATGTGCGCTTTAATGAAGACCTGCGCTACAATACCAGTGCCCTGTTCAATCAAAACATGATTTTTAGGGATCAAGCCACTGGGCAGATCAAAGAAATACCCATATCGGCCGTGGCCACCCGAAAGAACACCTCTTCCTTCAATGCCATAAAGCACATTAATGGAGAACGGGTCGTAACCGTATACTCTGGATTAAAACCCGGAGGAAACGCCAATATCATAGTTGACCAGATCAAAAAGGAGATGGAAAACTTTAAAGGCATGCCCCCAGGCGTAAAAATTGACTATACCGGAGAGTTGGAGGAGCAGGCAAAGCAACAGGCCTTTTTAATGGGGGCCTTCTTCGCCGGGCTGGGTCTGATCATGCTTATTCTGGTTTTTCAGTTTGGCGGCGTTTCAAAACCCGCCATTATCATGATGGCCATTTTCTTGAGTTTCATCGGGGTTTTTGGGGGGCTAGTGGCAACGGGATGGCCATTTGTCATCATGATGACCATGATGGGCATCATTTCTTTGGCTGGAATTGTGGTGAACAACGGGGTGGTGTTGTTGGACTATACCCAAATATTGATCGACCGTAAAAAAGTAGCGTTGGGTATTTCTGATGACGAATTATTGACACTTGAAGAAGTTTCCGAAACCATCATAAAAGGGGGTAAAGCAAGGTTAAGGCCCGTTATACTCACGGCCATTACAACAGTACTGGGACTGATTCCGTTGGCCACCGGATTGAACATCAATTTTGTAACGCTCTTCAGTCGCTTTGACCCCCAAGTCTATGTTGGTGGTGACAATGTGATTTTCTGGGGGCCCTTGGCATGGACGGTCATCTTTGGCCTGATCATGGCCACTTTTCTTACCCTGATCATTGTTCCCGTTCTGTTCAATATCGTTTACCGGATAAAAATCAGAATTCGCGGAAGTCACAAAAGCAAAGAGGAAAAGAAAGAGAAATTAGACATAGCAGCATAAAAAAATCCCGGCAGATCTGCCGGGATTTTTATTTTCTTTGAGCAAGCCCTTATTCAATAATAGCCACCCCTTCAGCATCTTTCAACTGAACAACGCTGGTAATTCTGTTATCGGTAAAATTAACTTCTTTGAGCATTTTTCCTTCCCAAAAAAGCCATTTGCCCGAACGCTTGCCCTCTTTATATTTTCCCATGGCTATTTTATTGCCGGTTTCATCGAACATGGTCCATTCGCCATGTAGTTTTCCATCCAAGAAATAACCCTTTTGGGCAACTTCACCGTTCTCATGAAAATATGTTGCCTTTACCTTTTCTCCTTCTTGCTTAAAAACAGGTTCGGTATCTTGTGCATACATATAAGCTGAAAACATAACCGCTACGAGTAATATTGCATTCTTCATAATATATGGATTTTGTATTGTCTTTGTTTACTTTAACGTTACAAATATACATATTATTTTACATTAAACTCATATGTAATTGTTTTACAGTCACTTATGAATATTTATTAAGAGTGTCTTTCTCGATTACTATGTATGAATGGTCAAAAAAACCGTATGAACGGTATTTTGCCAGCCTATAGATTTTCTTTTCGGTTTCAATTGGGTAACTCATTACCTTTGCACATCATAAAAACCGAGCATGTACAGAAGCCATACTTGCGGTGAACTGAGGGCATCGCACATTGATTCAGAAGTAAGTTTAAGCGGATGGGTGCACAAGGTACGCGATAAGGGCTTTGTGGTCTGGGTCGATCTTCGTGACCGCTATGGCATCACCCAACTGGTCTTTGATGAAGAGCGTACCCCCACCGATCTACTTGAAACGGCCCGTGCCCTTGGCAGGGAAACCGTGATCAAGGCTACGGGCAAGGTAATCGAGCGCGCCTCAAAAAACCCAAACATCAGCACAGGTGAGATTGAGCTTTTGGTCAGTGAGCTACATATTCTCAATCCGGCATTATTGCCTCCGTTCACCATTGAAAATGATACCGATGGTGGGGAAGACCTCCGTATGAAATACCGTTATCTCGATATTCGAAGAAATGCTGTCAAGAACAACCTCATCTTTCGCCATAGCGTGACCATGGAGGTTCGAAAATACCTATCAGATCAGGGTTTTATTGAGGTCGAGACCCCATATTTGATAAAATCGACTCCTGAAGGGGCACGTGATTTTGTGGTCCCTAGCCGTATGAACGAAGGGCAGTTCTATGCCTTGCCCCAGTCACCACAGACTTTTAAACAACTATTGATGGTCGGTGGCATGGACAGGTATTTTCAGATAGTGAAATGTTTTCGCGATGAAGACCTACGGGCCGACCGACAGCCTGAGTTTACACAAATAG
>JANQOD010000328.1 GCA_028289745.1 Allomuricauda sp.
TAAAGTAGGAAAACGGACATGACAAGTACCATAAAACTAAAGAAATTATTTAAGGTTTTTGCTTTTTCTTTCTCATTTCTTCTATTTTTTTCGTGCAAGAATTCCGCTGACAAGGAAAACCTCAATGCAGAACCCGTCATCACCACTTTCTACTTGATAAGGCATGCTGAAAAAGATAGGGAAGACCCAAATAACCCAGATCCCGAACTGAACCAAGATGGATTGACCAGGGCCCTAAAATGGGCCGAAGTCTTTAATCCCATTGCGCTTGACGTCATTTATTCGACCAATTATGAGAGGACTTCAATGACCGCTGCACCTACTTCGGTAAAGAAAGATATCAATATTCAATACTATGACCCCGACACCTTGGATGTCGAGGAGTTCAAATTGCAAAACGAGGGGTTGAATGTGTTGGTCGTGGGGCACAGTAATACCACACCTATATTGGTCAACCAGTTATTGGGCATCGAAAAATATGATCAGATGGACGACGCCGATAACAGCAGTATGTATATCGTAAGGATCATCGATGGCAAGGCCACTGATATTTTATTGAATATGCACTAATCGATTTTAGTGACCCGTACATCTTTAAGTTCAATTTTGGAAAGTAAATCAAGCGCCACTGACAAAAATAGGCTGTCGACTTCATAGATATCGGTAGTTTTCTTTTTGGGCTTGTAATTATTGTAATCTACAAATCGAATACCGTTTACATAACGTTCGTTGAAGGCCTCACGAAATCGAAGGCCTCCGCCATCGACATGAAACTCGTAGGCCAAATAATCGGGTTTAAAGGTTTCTTTGTCAAACCAGTAGATATAGGTATCTTCAAAATCATCGCCCCCGTTTTCTTTATCAAAGGTAATCTGTACTTTGTAATAGTCTTTTTCTTTTATAGTGAACTCGCCCAATAGTTTCTTGTTTACCGCCTTATCATTCAAACCATACGGAAGCCTCACGAAATAATGCACCGAGTTTACAGAATTGGCATAACGGCTCGCCACCGAATCGGACAATTGAATCAAACTATCGTTGAAAAATCGTTGTAACTTTCCTTTGGCCAACATATCGGTGATCGTTACAGCGTCTGTTTTAGAAATTCGCTTAAGCACTTTTTTACCCTCATTTTGGGTCGATACGTAAGCCTTGTCCCTAAAAACAAAGAATACGTCATGTGAATCGAACAATTTCCCTCCTGACACTTCTATGGATCTATCGACAATTTGCTGTACGTTCAACTTTTCTTTTGGGGCATCAAGGCAAGAGACAAAAAACAAAAGTGCTATAATGGCAAGATATTTCATTTGATCATTTTGTACAGGGAGTTCGTAAAAAACCCCAAAACATTACAAATCTGTTTATTTTTGTGCCCCATGCAGAAAAACATCAATATAAAAAACAAAAGGGCCCGTTTCGATTACGAAATCCTCGACAAATATACAACGGGTATCGTGTTATCGGGCACAGAGATCAAGTCGATTCGTCTGGGCAAGGCCTCTTTGTCACAAAGTTTCTGCGAATTCAATGATAAGGGCGAGTTGTTCGTCATCAATATGCAGATCGATGAGTATAGCCACGGCACCCATTACAACCATCGGCCCAAAGCTGAGAGAAAACTCTTGCTCAACAGAGGAGAGCTAAAAAAACTGCAAAAAGAAGTGACGGCTTCGGGCCTTACCATCATACCCTTGAATCTTTTTATAAATGATAGAGGATTGGCCAAAGTGAATATTGGGCTTGCTCGTGGCAAAAAGCTTTATGACAAGCGTGAGACCATTAAGGAAAGGGAAAACAAACGAAACCTATCGCGTATCAAGAAGAACTACAACGGTTGATTTTAGTTTTTGTCTTCCAAAAGGGGAACGAAACGAAAGGCGCCCAATTCTTTTTTCTCGAACTTTTTTTCTGATTTACGCTCAAACAGCACCATGGTCTGTTCTTCAACACCAACGGGTATGACCAACCTACCCCCTACTTTCAACTGTGACAGCAATGCCTTTGGTACCTTGGGCGCACCTGCCGTTACAATGATTCCATCAAAAGGGGCTTCTTCGGGCAAACCTTTATATCCATCGCCAAAAACCATTTTTTTGGGCCTGTATCCCATTTTCTCGAAAAAGAGCTTCGTCTTTTTGAATAGCTCTTGTTGGCGTTCAATGGTGTATACTTTCGCATTCAGTCTCAACAAAACCGCCGTCTGGTAACCACTGCCCGTGCCGATTTCAAGAATTTTGTCCCCCGCCCTCACCCGCAAAAGCTCTGTTTGGTAGGCTACGGTATAGGGTTGTGAAATAGTTTGGTCGGCACCAATTGGGAACGCCTTGTCTTGATAAGCATGGTCTTCAAAACCACTATCCAAAAAAAGGTGTCTGGGCACGGTTTTGATGGCCTTCAAGACTTTTGGGTCTTTGATACCCTTGCTGGCCACCACTTCGGCCAACTGATTACGCATGCCCTTATGCTTAAGTGTATCTCTCACTTTGTCGGTTTGGTCAAGCGAATTTAAAAAGTTCTGCCCGAACTTTGACACCCATGGTTTCGATTTAAGTGTATAGATATGTATTTTTGACGAAAATCGATATTATGTTGAAAACAGGTGTGCTCGGTGCGGGCCATTTGGGAAAAATACATCTTCGCTTGCTCAACGAGTCGCAGCACTATGAGTTGATAGGTTTTTACGACCCCGACGAAATCAATGCCAAGAAAGTGGCCGATGAATTCGGGTACAAACATTTTGACAATATCAATGCCCTGATCGATGCCGTTGATATGGTAGATATCGTGACCCCTACCCTTTCGCATTATGACTGTGCTAAAAAAGCCATTGAAAAAGGCAAGCACATCTTCATTGAAAAACCGGTGACCAATACGTTAGAAGAGGCCGAAGAGCTTATCAAACTCAAAAATGAAAAAGGCGTCAAGGCCCAAGTTGGGCATGTCGAAAGGTTCAATCCGGCATTTTTGGCCGTAAAAAATACGATCGCCGATCCCATGTTCATTGAGACACACCGTTTGGCAGAATTCAACCCCAGAGGCACCGATGTGCCCGTGGTACTCGATTTGATGATACATGATATCGATGCCATTTTGAGCGTGGTCAATGCTGATGTAAAAGAAATCAATGCCAGCGGGGTATCGGTAATCAGTGACTCGCCCGATATAGCCAATGCCCGTATCGCCTTTAAGAATGGTTGCGTGGCCAATCTTACCGCTAGCCGTATTTCGTTGAAGAATATGCGCAAGTCAAGGTTCTTTCAACGAGATGCCTATATCTCAGTCGATTTTTTGGAAAAGAAGGTAGAAGTCGTCAAAATGAAGGATGCCCCTGAAAAGCCAGGTGATTTTGACATGATCCTACAAAATGCCGAAGGCGAGAAAAAACAGATATATTTTGAAAATCCTGATGTACGGCCCAATAATGCCATTATGCAAGAGCTCGAAACCTTTGCGGTGGCCATACAAAACAACACGGAGCCCATCGTAACCTTAGAGCAAGGTGCCAATGCCCTCAACGTGGCGTTACAGGTAATCAAATCATTCAACAAAAAATAATGAAAAACATTGCAGTCATCGGGGCAGGCACTATGGGCAACGGTATCGCCCATGTATTTGCCCAAAACGGCCATGAGGTAAACCTCATCGATATTTCTGAAGATTCCCTAGAAAAAGGACTGGCCACCATCAATAAGAATTTAGACCGTATGCTGGCCAAGAAAACCATTTCTGAGGAAACCAAAAAAATGACGCTCAACAATATTTCGACCCATACAGTGCTGAAAGATGGGGTCAAGAATGTCGATTTGGTCATCGAAGCGGCAACAGAGAATATCGAGATCAAGCTTGGCATTTTTAGGGAACTGGATGCCATTTGTACCGCTTCCACTATTTTGGCCACCAATACCTCTTCCATCTCGATCACCCAGATCGCGGCAGCCACCAATAGGCCCGAAAAAGTCATTGGAATGCATTTTATGAACCCTGTGCCCATCATGAAATTGGTCGAGATCATTAGGGGCTACAGCACTTCAGATAAAGTGACCAAAACCATCATGGAACTTTCTAAAAACCTGGGAAAAACACCTACTGAGGTCAATGACTACCCTGGTTTTGTAGCCAATCGGATCTTGATGCCCATGATCAACGAGGCGGTAGAGACATTGTACAACGGTGTGGCAGGGGTCAAAGAAATCGATACGGTAATGAAATTGGGCATGGCCCACCCAATGGGACCTTTGCAATTGGCAGATTTCATCGGACTCGATGTCTGTCTCTCGATCTTGAACGTGATGTTCGAAGGGTTCAAAAATTCAAAATATGCCCCTTGCCCTCTTTTGACAAATATGGTCATGGCCAATAAATTGGGCGTAAAATCAGGTGAGGGTTTTTACGATTATTCCGAATCTAGAAAGGCCGAAAAAGTAGCACCCCAATTTAGTTAGATGGCCATTGTTAGACCTTTTAAAGCAATACGACCTGTGAGGGACAAAGCTCCCTTTGTGGCCTCTCGCTCATATGAAGAATATGGTGCCGATGAACTGCGTTCGGTAATGAGGTACAATCCCTTTTCTTTTTTGCATATCATCAATCCAGGATACAAATTCAGTAAATCGATAAGGGGATCTGAACGGTTCAAATTAGTGCGCAATCGATATCTTGAATTTTTAGAGAACAATGTTTTCTTAAAAGATGAATCGACCTGTTTTTACCTCTACCAAATCGGTAAGGAGAACTTCAAAAGTCTTGGCCTTTTCTGCGCCACCAGCGTGGTCGATTATCAAAAGGGTATCATCAAAAAACATGAAGATACCATCCTTAAACGAGAAAAGCTCTTTGCCGATTACCTCGAAACCGTTGGTTTCAATGCTGAACCGGTGCTAATGACCTACCCCGACAACGAGACCATCTCTTCCATCTTAAAAAAAGAGATGCGGCAATTGCCAGAATACGACTTCACCACTACAGATAAGATCAGCCACCGCCTATGGAAAATCGATGACCGGAATACCATTGAGACCTTACAGCGAATTTTTTCTGAAATGGATAGTCTGTACATTGCTGACGGCCATCACAGAATTGCTTCATCTGCTCTTTTTGCCAAGAGGAAGAAAGCTAAAAATGAGACACATACAGGTAAAGAAGCCTATAATTTTTTTATGAGCTACCTGATTCCCGAGTCTGAAATCAAGATTTATGAGTTCAACCGTATGGTGAAAGATCTGAACGGACTTTCGAAAAAAGAGTTTTTGATACAGCTTGATGAACATTTCAGAATTGAAGAGCATAAAGATAATCTGTACCGGCCAACCAAGAAGCATCATTTCAGTATGTACCTAGATGGGGAATTTTACTCTTTGTACTTAAGAAAAAGGTTATATCAATTTACCGATGCCCTCAATAGGCTGGACACCCAAATTCTGTACAAAACCATATTAGAGCCCATTTTGGGCATTCAAGACTTGCGAAATGACAAACGAATCGCCTACGGATACGGCAAGTACAACCTCATTAAAATGAAAGATAGTATCGACAGGGGTGATTTTGCGGTAGGGTTCAGCCTTTTGCCCATAACCTTTCAAGAGATTAAGAATATTGCCGATGCCGGTTTGGTCATGCCCCCCAAAAGCACGTATATTGAACCCAAATTACGAAGTGGGTTGACGATTTATGAGCTTTGAACAATGTCGATAAAAGCAAATAT
>JANQOD010000345.1 GCA_028289745.1 Allomuricauda sp.
CTCCCCGAAGATAGCGATCACATCGGCAGCGTCCCTCGTCGGGGGCACCGGGGCAGACTCTGTGGGGGCGGCCCCGCCACCACTCGGCTCTTTGTAGAAGTAGATGTTGTCAACGTAGACTGTTCCGATTACGTCGACCACGTCAAGTATCAATTGGCTAAAGTCAGTCGGTGTTGCGGTCAATCCTGCCGCCTGAAGATCTGCAATGGTCACGTCGATGGTGTTCCACTGTTCGGCAGTAAGCGTGGTTCTTTCATCAGCCTGGGTATCGTTGCCGCCATCAAAACCATCGCCACCGAAGTCAACTATTCTGGATATCAAATCGAAAGATGTGGCTGTCCATACGTTAATATGGAAGTTGGTCATGTTTGATAGGTCCACGGTTTCAGTTAGGGTCTCAATGCCCGCAAAGTCTAAGTCAGTATATTGCTTGACGTCATCACCGGCCACCTGTATATCGCTCACTCCACCCCCTTCGCTGAATCCGGCATAGAAGGTATCGACCGTGATATCGGTGTATACGTTGCTGAACAGCGAGATCACGTCGGCAGCATCGCGCGTTGGGGGCGTTGGTGCCGCTTCCGTTGGTGCATCACCGCTGCTGCCAGTAGTCTCAACTTGCTCAACATCATCAATGTAGAAAGTGCCCGCCGTGGTACCCGGGCCATCGACAAAAAATGTCAATCTAGTGAAGTTGTCTGAAGAGGCAAAGTCGAAGGAAAGCATTTCCCAACCAGACCCTCCGTGATTTGCGCCCACTTCGGTATCGGCTCCGGTACCTTGTTCTAGCTTCAACAGAACATCAATGGCCACCTCAGACCAGAGATTCATGGTGATGGTCTTCTCTTCGGTCAAATCAAGGGGCACTCCCAAATTAAAAAAGATGCCTTCGAACTCGGCTCCAATATTGGTAATGGCCCCTACTTGTGAGGCAACATCGTTGGATCCCCCAGGTGCTGGATTGGCAACAATTTCAAAAGCCGCCCCGCCAAATGTGCCCACATCATAATCTACATTGGCATCGTCAAAGGTAATCGGTATGGTAATCGATTCAGGGACCACAATGACCAATTGGTCTTCAAAAGTACCGGAAGCCCCCGCGTTGTTCGAAGCGGTGAGCGTAACCGTATAGGTGCCCGTTGCATAGGTTTTTACCGGGTCGATTTCAAAAGACGTGGTGCCATCCCCAAAATCCCATTCAAATGAATCTGCATTTTCTGACAGATTGATGAATGTTACTGTACCAGAGTCTTCAATGATCGTTTGCGTAAATCTTGCTATGATCTCAGGAAGCACATTGGCATCGTCATCGTCTTCACATCCCAGAAAGGACATGGCCAAAATCATAACGGAAAGAATTCTGGCTTTAATTGGTAATAGTCTCATTTTTATAGAAGTTAGTTTAGTTTTTTATCAAATACTCTTTCATATTCATATACTCTCACATAGTCTACTATCATGGTTTGCGGAAATTCGGTCGCTTCATTGGGCGCACCCACAAAAGTGCCGCCTACCGCAAGATTCACTAGAATAAAGAAGGGCTTGTCAAAGACCCAGGGACCTGTTACGTCTTCTGGGGTAATTTGATTGTACAGCACATCATCGACATAGAAGTTCACAAATTCAGGGCCCCATTCAATACCAAAAATGTGGAACCCGGTATCAAATCGGTCGTTTTCAAGGGTAAATTCTTTAGAAATTGCTTCTCCGGCCGAATATCCCGGACCATGAACGCTTCCAATTAATACAGAAGGTTCTTGGCCCCTATATTCCATAATATCAATTTCTCCGGCCCCCGGCCACGGATTCTGATCGATATCTGCGCCCAACATCCAAAATGCGGGCCAAATACCTTGACCCCAAGGCAAACGAATTCGAGCTTCAAACCGTCCATACTTCTGCTCGAACAAGTCTTTGGTCAATAATCTTGCAGAGGTATATTGGGCTCCTTCAAAAGATTCTTCATGGGCAGTAATCAGTAATACCCCATTTTCTACAATTACATTTTCTGAACGATCGGTATAATATTGCAACTCTTGATTGCCCCAGCCATTACCATTGGGCCCTCTACCAATATCATAGGCCCAAATTCTAGAATCGGGTGCACCGTCAGAATCAAATTCTTCAGACAAAACCAGGTTTGTCAATGTAGTTACCATCTGCTCGTCGTCGGTCTCACAGCCCAAAAAAACCACTGTGACCGCAAATACTGCTGAACAAAAAAAGGATGTTCCAGTTCTTTTGTAATTCGATGTCTTATTCATACTTGCAATTTTTTGTCCCTACTCTCTGTAGAGGTATATGTTGTCAACTGATATACTTGAAATAGTACTTGAAACGAAGCTAACCTGTGCCAGGTTAAGGGTACTGGTCAAGCCCGTAAACCCTCCACCTGTTGCGTTGGTAAAGTCGGTAAGCGGTATGTCTATACCTACCCATGCACCACTTGCCAATTGTGAATCGTCAACAGGCGTAGCTGCACCAACAGAGTCATCGGAGTTCAAACCATCAGCAACACCATTGGCGCCAAAATCAGCCAACTCGATGGTCAATGCATCGCCCGTATCAAGAGGTTCATCAACTTTTACATCAATATGGATATGGGTCATTTGGGTGGCATCTATTGTTGGATTGGAAAACTCTACCGAAACAAAGTTTAGATCGGTATAGCGAATAACATTCTGGTCGGCAACAGCTATTGCCCCCCCAAGGGTAGTGGAACCACCAAAACGCCCATTGAAAAAGTCGACATTTATATTGTCGTACGAATCGCTGAATATCGATATCACATCTTCAGGATTTCGCGCTGGCGGAATCGGGGCAAAGTCAAAGGTCCCCGATACGGTCAACTGCAAAGAACCGGCGGCAGCAACATTTGCCAAAGTAGCCGTGATATTGGCCTCGCCGATTCCTAAAATCGATACGACCCCCAACTCATTTACAGTGGTAACCGCATTATTTGAAGATTCAAAATTAAAATATGAGGGTTTTGCCAATACCGTCACATTGCCTCCAGAACCCACATTGAACGTCTGGGTCAAGCCGGTCAATGTAATCGGGATATCCAAGAAGGCTTCCTGTGTTACATCGGCACCATTCAAAATAGTCGGTCTAGCCTGCGCCACTGTACCTAATTTTTGAAATTTGATTTCATCGAACCAAAGGATGTATCCGCTTTCATCGTCTTCATTCTCTGCACCTTCGGCCAACCAGAACAAGCCCGTTACATTATTTAACTTAGAGGCATCCGGTATGGGAATCACATATTTCTCCCATCGCGTACTGACCTGCAAATTTTGCTGGGTCACTTGAAATTTATTGTTGGTACTACCATTGATCCCAAATCCTATTTCATTGATGTCAGCGGCTTTGGATGCCTTGGCATAAAATGTCAGAGCATCAAAACCAGAGAGGTCCCTATTGGCCGTTGTATTAAAGGCAGCGCCCACAAAACCATTGCCAAAGCCAGGCACATCAAATCGCATTGATGCGCTGCCCTCAAAAACCTCATCGGTATCTACACTAAAGGCTTCAGGGTCAGCACCGCCGTCCACAAAGGGAAAATAATCCAATCCTGCGGAAAAAGTATCGATGAAAACATCGCCATTTGGCGGAAAGGTCGCAAACTCCACATCATCTGAAAAGTCTCTTTCACAACTTAAAGCAAAAGCAATGCCCAAGCCCAAAAGCAGTACAAAACGTATATTGATATATTTAGAATTTTTCATTTTTCAATCTTTTTATTTCCCAATATTGATGTGTATATAGGTCATGATTTCCCATTCGTTGCCGTTGTCAAACCCAACCGGACTTATCGTGGGCTCATTGGAAGGTCCTGTCCCTGCATTTGGCAAATATCTGGGTGAGAATTCATTCAACGATCGCCATATGCCGCGTATACCCACTTGGGTACTCGGCAAGATGAACCAATCGGGCTTGCCCAGGGTGGTCGATAGATCCAACATCAATTGTACCGGAAATGTTAGGTTAAAGTCTCGATGATAGTCAAAAGGACCCCAATCATTGATTTTTTGTTCGTAGCGTAACTTGAAGTTTTTGTAAATCATTCGAACGTCTCCACCAAAACGATTGATCAATCGTTGCGAATCTCCATTGCCTTGTCCGTTACCGTAGTAAAAATTACCAATAATACCTAGGTCCGGGCCAATTTTTGAGACCATTCTAGAGTGAACCTCCCAAAGGTCTTGCGCCGGTGCGGAATTGGGAAAAGCGAAGAACGTACGATCGGCCTGGAAACCGATATGGGCATCCATGGTTGTGGGCAGATGACGGTATACAAAACCCAAATTCATGGCAAACTTGGCATCTTCGGCCCTGTCATTGTCCCATTCATACATCCAAGTACCCGGTGTTGGGTCATAGGTGAAAAGTATCTCCCCAGCCGTGGTTTCACGGTTCGCCCGAACCGAGAAAGGATCATCAATAATATTCCGCAACCGCCCAGGTCCCTGAACATCTTGAGGCATGGCCTCAACGAGTGGTTTTTGCCACATAAAATTGGGTGCGATCTGAAAATTTCCGGCAGCGAAAGTGAACCCTGAGAATACACTGGTGACATTACCGCTTCCGGTATCC
>JANQOD010000385.1 GCA_028289745.1 Allomuricauda sp.
AATTGAAAAAAAATCCATATCAATTTGAACAATTGGGCAGACAAAAGACCATTTGTCTGTTGTTTTTCAACAATAGCCTGCGTACTCGTTTGAGCACCCAAAAAGCAGCCATGAACTTGGGCATGCGCGTCATGTCGATGAACTTTGGCGATGAGGGTTGGCAATTGGAGTTTGAAGACGGCATCATCATGGATCAGCATAAGGCCGAACACATCAAAGAAGCCGCCCAGGTAGTGAGCCAATATTGTGACATCGTAGCGATCAGGGCCTTTGCTGAGCTGAAAGACAAAGAAGAAGATGAAGCGGAAAAAGTACTCAACGGTTTTATCAAACACGCCACCATTCCCGTGGTAAATATGGAAAGTTCGGTGGCCCACCCCTTACAGGCCTTGGCCGATGCCATCACCATAAAGGAGCACAATGGCATTGAAAGACCAAAAGTGGTGCTCTCATGGATGCCCCACCCCAAAGCACTGCCCCATGCCGTGGCCAATTCTTTCGTGAACATGATGAAACTGCAAGATGCAGAGTTTGTCATCGCCAATCCCGAAGGGTACGACCTGAATCCAGAAATCACAAAAGGCTGTAAAATTGTACATGACCAGCAAGAGGCCTTAAAAAATGCGAATTTTGTCTATGTGAAAAACTGGAGCAGTTATTCAGACTATGGAAAAGTGTTGAGCTCTGACAGAAGCTGGACGATGACCCAAGAAAAATTGGGCCATGCCCAATTCATGCACTGCCTGCCCGTACGAAGAAATGTGGTGGTCGAAGATGCGGTACTCGATGGCGATCAAAGCCTGGTCATCGAGCAGGCCAACAACCGAACATTTGCCGCACAAGTGGTATTGAAGCGCATTTTGGAAGCAATCAACAAATAAAAAATGGCGAAACTAAAGGATAAGGTCTGTATCGTCACGGGAGCCACCAGTGGCATGGGCAAGGCCATAGCGACTGCATTTCATGGCGCAGGGGCCAAACTTGTACTTTCAGGACAAAATATACAACGGGGCCAAGCTTTGGAAAAAGAGCTTCCAGAGTCCCTGTTTTTGGCAGGAGACGTCAGTGATCCCCTATACAACGAATCATTGGTGAAAACCGCTATCGATACTTTCGGAAAGTTGGATGTGCTCTCTTTGAATGCAGGTGTTTTAGGGTTGGGCGATGTGGTCAATTTGCCCATCGCAGAATGGCAACGTACCCTTGACATCAATCTGACCTCCATTTTCTATCTCTCAAAATATGCCATCCCCCATTTACAAAAAGGTGAGGGCGGCAACATACTGATCAACTCATCGATTGCGGCCTTTAAGAGCTTTCCCAACCATCCCGCATACTGTGCCTCAAAAGCGGCCACATTGGCCTTAATGCGACAAATGGCCGTTGAATATGCCCCAGAAATTAGGGTGAACGCCCTTTGCCCAGGACCCGTGGATACGCCATTGCTATGGGATTCAGCCAAAGCGTTTCCCAATCCTGAAGAAGCGGTCGAAAATGCGGGCAATGCAACACTGTTGAACCGATTGGGCACTCCTGAAGATGTTGCCAATTTGGCCCTGTTTTTGGTTTCTGACGACTCTTCCTGGATTACGGGCACGGCCATGACCATTGATGGGGGAATTTTAAATGCGTAACATGAAACAACACTTATCCATACTAAAAATTGGCGGCAACATTATCGAAGATGATGCGGAACTCGATAAGCTCCTAAAGCTGTTTGCCGAGATGGACAATCCCAAGATCCTAGTGCATGGCGGCGGAAAAAAGGCTACAGCGCTATTGCCCAAATTAGGTATAACGTCAAAAATGGTCAATGGCAGAAGAATCACCGATGCCGCTACATTGGATGTAGTACTTATGGTCTACGGCGGATTGGTCAACAAAAAAATCGTGGCCCAATTGCAGGCTTTGAACTGCAACGCCATCGGCATGAGTGGTGCGGATGGCAACAGCATACAAGCCCACAAACGACCCGTAAAGAATGTGGACTATGGTTTTGCGGGCGATGTGGACAGTATAAATGCCGATCTGATAAAAAATCTTCTACATCTTGGGATTACCCCTATTTTCTGTGCTTTGACACACGACCAAAAAGGTCAGCTGTTGAACACCAATGCCGACACCATCGCCTCTGAACTGGCAATGGGCCTGGGCAATGATTTTGAGGTAATCTTGTATTATTGCTTTGAAAAAAATGGGGTGCTTCGCGACATTTCCGATGAAGATTCCATAATACAACGAATCAATTCAAAATCTTATCAAAAACTGTTGTCTGAAGGGGTCATCAGCGAAGGTATGCTTCCAAAATTGCACAATGGGTTCCATGCCCTTAACAATGGGGTAAACGAGGTCAGAATCGGTAACTTGGCCCTGTTTGAAAAAGAAAATAGCAACTATACAACGCTCGTACTATGATGCTCGATAAAGATACTTTGGCACAAAAAGCCCTCGAACTGTTGAAAGAACTGATCTCGACACCATCCTTTTCAGAAGAGGAAGACGAGACAGCGACAGCTATCGATACTTGGCTCAAAAAATTTGGGGTAGACACCAAAAGGCAGTATAACAACATCTATGCCTTTAACAAATACTACGATGAAAGCAAGCCCAATCTTTTGTTGAACTCGCACCACGATACGGTAAAACCCAATTCAGCCTATACGAAAGATCCTTTCAATCCACATATCGAAGAT
>JANQOD010000296.1 GCA_028289745.1 Allomuricauda sp.
CAATCTGGAAAGGTCGTTGACAAGGTTTTGAGCCAAGATTCCTCCTTAAGCGTCGAGGACATTATTAAACAGGCGCTGAAAAATTTATAACCAGTTTGAAAAGAGGGGCAAAACGATTTCTTAGCGTATCGTTGGTTAAATATTTTTTCTTTTTTGCAGCAGTATTTGGGGTAATACATTCAACAGTGGCCCAAGATACTGATGAACAAGCTGTAGATTCGGTCAAGACGGGGATCTCAATTGGCAAGATTTTGCTTGAAGATCCTGACAGCATTGTGTCCAAATATTCGTACGACCCTACCTTGGACCGCTATGTATATACCGAGAGTGTCGGCAACTTCAATATCAACTATCCTATTTTTCTGACTCCTGAACAGTACTATGAGCTGGTTCGCAAAGAAGGTATGAAAACGTACTTTCAAGATAAGATAGATGCCTTTACGGGAAAAAAGGAGGGCAGTGAAGAAGCCCGAAAGAACTTGCTTCCCAACTTCTACGTCAACAGCAACTTTTTTGAGTCCGTTTTTGGTGGAAACACAATCGAGGTCATTCCGCAAGGGTCTGTGGCGATGGATCTGGGCATTCTTTGGCAAAAGAATGACAATCCGGCATTATCTCCCAGAAACCGTACGAACTTGTCTTTCGATTTCGACCAACGAATCAGTCTTAGCCTTTTGGGCAAAGTGGGTGAAAGGCTTCAGGTCACGGCCAATTATGATACCGAAGCGACCTTCGATTTTCAGAATCTGGTCAAACTCGATTATACCCCCACAGAAGATGATATACTCAGAAAGATAGAGATCGGTAATGTGAACATGCCCCTCAACAGTTCACTGATTACCGGTGCACAAAGTCTTTTTGGGGTAAAAACGCAGTTGCAGTTTGGTAAAACGACTGTAACTGCTGTTTTTTCTGAACAGCAATCACAGAACAATACGGTGGTGGCCCAAGGTGGAGGCACCTTGAATGAATTCTCCCTGACCGCATTGGACTATGATGAGGACAAACACTTTTTCTTGGCCCAATATTTCAGGGACCGTTATGATGATGCGTTGGCCAACTATCCTTTTATACAGAGTCAGATACAGATTACAAGACTCGAAGTCTGGGTGACCAACCGCAACCAGCAGACCCTGAACGTGCGTAACGTGGTGGCCATTCAAGATTTGGGAGAGGCAAGATTAGGCGATGATGGCCGTGAGATAACCAGGATAGCTGATAATGCACCAGCCGGGTTCTTCAATATAGTGGGCACCGAAGTGCTTCCCCAAAATGGCGCAAACGATTATGATCCTACGCTTATTGGTGCTGGAGGTGCTTTGTTACCTGCCATTCGAGACATTGCCACGGTTGAGGCAGGGTTTGATATTACCGGATACAACGCCAACCAAGGCTTCGATTATGCCATTCTCGAAAATGCGCGAAAACTCGAGGTAGGCCGTGACTACCGATTCGATTCTCAATTGGGGTATATTTCATTGAACCAGCGTTTGAGCAATGATGAGGTCTTGGGCGTCGCCTTTCAATATACCTTTCAGGGTGAGGTGTTTCAAGTGGGTGAATTTGCCAATGGCGGTATCGATGCCACTACGGTCTCGGGTGGGGTGAATCCCATAATCGAGAACAATACCCTTATATTGAAATTGTTGAAGAGCAATATCACCAACGTCGAAGATCCGATTTGGGATTTGATGATGAAGAACATCTATGCCACGGGGGCGTTTCAACTGAGCCAAGAAGATTTCAATTTCAACATTCTCTATTCAGACCCGACACCCAGAAACTATATTACTCCGGTAGAACCTTTTCCTATTTCGGCGGGCGCCAACGGCAAGCCCTTGGAAGAGCGCATTTTGTTGAACGTCTTCAATCTTGACCGTTTGAACATCTACAATGATGTACAATCGGGTGGGGACGGTTTCTTTGATTACATACCGGGCATCACGATCGATACGCAATCAGGAAATATCATCTTCACCAAAGTCGAGCCTTTTGGCGAATACCTTTTTGATCTTTTGGGAGGTGGTGATTATGGCGCTCCGAATGAACAAAGCTTCAATGCCAACCAACAGAAGTATGTCTTTCGTAATATGTATACCCTGACCAAGGCGGCTTCCCTGCAAGATGCTGAAAAGAACCGTTTTCAACTCAAAGGACGCTATAAGTCAGAGGGTACCAACGGTATCCCTATCGGGGCTTTCAATGTACCTCGGGGTTCGGTGCGGGTGACCGCCGGTGGGCGTCAATTGCAAGAGGGTATCGATTACACCGTGAACTATCAGGCAGGTACCGTACAGTTGCTCGACCCAAGTCTTGAGGCCTCAAACACCCCTATCAATATTTCTGTGGAGAACAATGCCGTTTTTGGGCAGCAGACACGAAGGTTTACAGGGATCAATGTCGAACATCAATTCAACGAGAATTTTGTGCTGGGCGGTACCCTTTTGAATCTGAACGAACGGCCGCTGACCCAAAAATCAAATTTTGGGATAGAACCCGTGAACAACACCATTTTTGGCCTCAACGGAAATTTCAGCACCGAAGTGCCCTTTTTGACACGATTGGCCAACAAACTGCCGAACATTGATACCGATGTGCCCTCAAACCTGTCGGTAAGGGGCGAAGTGGCCGTTTTGAGACCCAATTCACCGAAGAATGCTGATTTTCAAGGAGAAACGACCACATATCTCGATGACTTTGAGGGCGCCCAGGCCCTGATTGACATTCGGTCATCTTTAGGTTGGATGTTGGCCAGCCCACCGTTGGAATTCTTCACCGGAGGCCAATTGCCCGGCAGCTCACCTGAAGACCCCGATAACTTGTTGACCGGACAGGGTCGTGCCAAAATGGCCTGGTATACGATCGATCCGATTTTCTACACCAACCAAAGACCTACAGGTATTACCGACAGCGATATCTCAACCAACGAAACACGGCGCGTGTTCATTGATGAGGTGTTTCCCGTCACCGATGTGGCCCAAGGGCAGACACAGGTGCAGGGCACATTGGATGTGGCCTACTACCCGAACCAAAAGGGGCCGTATAATGCCAATACCAATTTTGATGCGGAACTGCCCCAAGAAAAATGGGGCGGTATCATGCGTTCATTGAGCAGTACCAACTTTGAGCAATCGAATGTTGAATTTGTGCAGTTTTGGGTATTGGATCCCTATGTTGATGGCAATACCACTTCAAGTGGCGAACTGGTGCTCAATTTGGGCAATATTTCTGAAGATGTGCTCAAAGATGGCAAAAAGCAATATGAAAACGGCTTGCCAGGGGTCAATAGTGACGATTTGGTGGCGCCGACCTCTTGGGGCGAGGTGCCGGCAACCCAATCATTGGTCTATGCCTTTGATGCCGATGAGACCAACCGTACATTACAAGACCTTGGTTTTGATGGTTTGGACGATACTGGGGAGGCTGCGATATACAATGGCCCTACAGACGACCCGGCCTTAGATAACTATATCTATTATTTGAATCGCGAAGGGGGCATTTTAGAGCGTTACTTCGATTTCAATAATCCAGAGGGTAACTCGCCAGTAACGGTGACCAATATCGATAGGGGTTCGACCACCTTGCCAGATGTCGAAGATGTGGATCGTGACCTGACCATGAACACCGTGAACAGCTACTACGAGTATCGTATTCAAATAAGGCCCAATACCACGATCGACGACCAGTATGTGACCGATATCCGTGAGGGTGTGGCCACTGGCTCAAGGGTTCCCGATGGTTCTGAGGTCAACTATCGGTGGATCCAGTACAAAATACCGCTAAGTGATTTTACCGAGGCAGTTGGGGGCATCACCGATTTTCGTTCCGTCAGTTTTATGCGAATGTACCTTACCGGTTTCTCAGATAACGTGGTACTTCGCTTCGCGACGTTGGATTTGGTTCGCGGCGACTGGCGAACCTATACCAACACCTTGCAAGCTGATGAAGACGACCCCTCAGATGATGGTACGATCACCGACGTCAATACGGTCAATATCGAAGAGAACAGCGGGCGTACCCCGATACCCTATGTGCTGCCACCGGGCGTTATTCGTGAACAGTTGAACAACAACAATACCATAATACGCCAAAATGAGCAATCGCTCTCATTTGTTATCGAGAACCTAGAGGCGCAAGACGCCCGCGGGGTGTTCAAAAATGTGAACATAGATGTTAGGCAATATGAACGTATAAAAATGTTCATGCATGCAGAAAAGATAATCGATACCGATTATTCGAATGATGACACCCCTTTGGTGGGTTTCCTCAGGATTGGAACGGATTTCTCTGAAAATTTCTACCAAATCGAGTTGCCCTTGCAGTTTACCCCCTTTGGATCTACTGCAGCCGATGTGATATGGCCCAATGTGAATGAAATAGACATTGCCCTTTCTGACCTGAACAAGGTCAAGTCGTTGGGCATTGCCAATGAAAGTTTGGGCGAGATCAACTATTATGAAGTGGTAGACGGAGAGGTGGTGCCCGTAGATGAATTTGCCCCACGTACTTTGGGGAGAAACCGTATCGGTATCCGTGGCAACCCTTCATTGGGCAGCATCCGTGCCATGATGGTAGGGGTCAAGAACATTGACGATGTGCCGGCAAGGGGTGAAGTATGGTTCAACGAACTTCGTTTAGCTGGTCTCGACAACAATGGGGGCTGGGCGGCCATTATGGCCATGGATGCCAATATGGCCGATTTCGCCAATATCTCGGCCACGGCGAATCAAAGCACCTCTGGCTTTGGGTCCATCGACCAGTTGCCCAATGAGCGCTTACGTGAAGATGCCATTTCGTACGATGTGGTGACCAATATAAATGTAGGGCAGTTGTTCCCTAAAAAATGGGGCCTACAGATACCGTTCAACTACGGTATTTCAGAGACCCTGATCACACCAGAATTTGACCCTGTCTATGATGACCTAAAATTAGATGACCGCATCGCAGCGGCCGAGACTGCCCAAGAAGCTGAGACCATTAGGGAGCAAGCCGAAGATTATACGAAACGAACGAGTATCAACTTGATCGGGGTGCGAAAAGAAAGGGGCGAAGAGGCTGAGGAAAACTTCTTCGACATCGAAAATTTCACCTTCAATTATTCGTACAATGAAACCGACCACCGCGATTTTGAGATAGCTGAGCTGCGCGATCAGAACGTCACCACGGGCTTTGTCTATAACCACAATTTCAAACCGTCCACCTTGGCCCCGTTTGCAAAAAAAGATTCGCTGTTCACAAGTAAATATTGGAAATGGTTGAAAGAATTGAATTTTAACGTATTGCCCACCAGCCTTTCGGTCAATGCGAACTACAACCGCTCGTTCAACCAACAGCGTTTTAGGGATGTATTGGAACCTGGGGTAGAGGCACTCGATTTACCGCTTTTACAACAGCGAAATTACCTTTTCAACTGGCAATATGCCCTGAACTACAGTCTTTCTAAATCACTTCGGGTGCAGTTGACGGGATCGAACAATAACATTGTCAGAAATTATTTCAACACTCCTGGAGATCCCGATTCGGGAATCAACCAAGACCTAAATCTATGGGATGGTTTCTTTGATGTCGGCGAGCCCAACCGCCACTCACAGCAGATGCAACTGAACTATCAGCTGCCATTTGATAAATTGCCATTTCTTGATTTCATCAATGCCCAGTACACCTATACCAGCAATTTTGACTGGCAACGTGGGGGTGATGCCTTGAATGAGGTGGTGCAGGAAGAAAACCCCGGGGAACAGATCAACACGATACAGAACGCCAACACCCATAACTTGACGGCCAACCTGACCATGCAACGATTCTATGATGCCATAGGCCTCAAAAAACGCGACGGCAAGATCCCGACCAACCGGCGTGCCCCGGTCCGTAGAGATAAGGCGGGCAATCCGGCTGATGGAGGAGAAGACCAAAAACCCCAGAAAAAGACGAGCAAGGCCTTTAATACGCTGATCGATATCGTGACCATGGTCAAAAGGGTGAATGTGAACTATGCCGAAAACAATGGTAAGGTGCTGCCGGGGTATACCCAATCCATCGGCTTTATCGGTACGGCCCGGCCTTCATTGGGCTTTGTGTTCGGTAGTCAGGCCGATGTGCGTTTTGAAGCGGCCAGAAGGGGTTGGTTGACGACCTTTTCACAGTTCAACTCGCAGTATCTTGAAAATTCGACCAAGCAATTGGGCATTACCGCGACCGCCCAACCGACACAAGAGCTGACCATTGACCTTACGGCCGACCGCCAGATCTCGAACAGTTACCAAGAGAATTTTCAAGTGAATGATCTGGGCAATGGCGTATTGGAGTATGAAAATCTTTTGGGCAACAACTTTGGCAATTTCTCCATTTCGACCATGATGATCGGTACGGCTTTCAAAAAGAGCGATGAATTTGATTCTGAAACGTTTGAAGAGTTCAAGGCGAACCGTATCACCATTGCCAACCGCTTGGTGTCCGATAGGGGAGAGACCCCTGGTGAATTGGACGAAGATGGTTTTCCCGAGCGCTATGGCAAGACCCAGCAAGAGGTATTGCTTCCCGCCTTTTTTGCGGCCTATACCGGGCAAGATGTGAACCGTGTGAACTTAGATGCCTTTCGCGACATTCCCATCCCTAACTGGAACATCAAATACACGGGCCTGATGAAAAACAAATGGTTCAGGAAAAAGTTTACCCGTTTTTCATTGACACATGGCTACCGTGCAGCGTATAGCATCAATTCGTTCCAGACCAATCTAGAAAAAGAAAACAGTGCAATAGACCCTGAAACAGGCGACCTGTTGCCCGACAACATCATCAACAATGTGGTGTTGAACGATGCCTTCAATCCTTTGGTTCGTGTTGATTTTGAAATGAAGAACTCCTTCAGCTTCTTGGCCGAGGTGCGTACCGATAGAACCCTCTCGTTGAGTTTTGACAATAACCTGCTGACCGAGATCAATGGTAAAGAATATACCCTTGGGTTGGGGTACCGCTTCAAAGACGTCAAGTTTGTGACCAATATCGGGGGCGAGCGTACCCGATTGAAGGGTGACCTGAACCTGAAGGCCGATCTATCGCTTCGAGACAACATCACCATTATTCGCAATCTCGATATCGACAACAACCAGATTACTGCGGGCCAAAACCTTTGGTCGTTCAACTTTACGGCCGATTATGCGCTGAGCAAGAACCTGAACGCCCTGTTCTTCTATGATCATTCGTTCTCAAAGTTTGCGGTATCGACGGCTTTCCCCCAGACCACCATCAACACGGGCTTTACGCTACGGTATAATTTTGGCAACTAGAAGACCTTTTATTCCAATGCAAGCCCAACAATCCCATTTTGGAATAATCTATTTTCAAAACCTTTGAAAAACATTCATTATTCCATTACTTTTGTGGGCATTGAAAATAGTTGACAAAATGAGCTTGCCAGAAGATTTAAAGTACACCAAAGACCACGAATGGGTAAGAATTGAAGGAGACTTGGCCACTGTTGGCATTACCGACTTTGCGCAAGGTGAATTGGGTGATATTGTCTATGTTGAAGTAGAGACCGTTGATGAGACCTTAGATCGCGAAGAGGTCTTTGGCACGGTCGAGGCGGTAAAGACCGTATCAGACCTTTTCTTGCCCCTAAGCGGTGAAATTATTGAATTCAACGAGGCCTTGGAAGATGAGCCCGAAAAAGTGAATTCAGACCCTTATGGCGAAGGTTGGATGATCAAACTAAAAATCAGCGACGCCTCTGAGGTAGATGATCTTTTGAATGCTTCAGATTACAAAGCATTGATCGGTGCCTAAACGTACCTTGTTCACCATTTTATTTGTTGGCTGGGTCATATTGGTTACCATGCTCAGCCTGTTCTCTTTTTCCGATTTGGATGCCAATACCGTTGAGATTCCATACTCCGATAAGATTGCCCATTTTGCCTTCTATTTTGGATTTGTTTGGTTGGGCGGGCACGCTGCTTTCACAGGTCGAACCAAAGGGTTCGGGCTTAAGAAAATGTTGCTTTGGTTGTTTTTGGCCGCAGTGGCTTATGGTACGATTATTGAAGTGTTACAACACACGGTGACTACCGATCGCTCAGCGGAATGGAGCGACTTTTTTGCCAATTGCCTGGGAGCGTCAACTGCCGGCCTGTTGTTGTTTTGGTATTTTTCAAGGCAGGGGCGGGTTAAAATCAAAAATTAAATTGCTGCGTTAAACAAAAAAAATTAAATTAGCAAATACTAAAAATTTAAAAGGAAGATGGAACCAAAGAAGAATCCTCATGTAGATGTGAACAAAAACAGTGCTCTGTACTTCGTCATCGGCCT
>JANQOD010000015.1 GCA_028289745.1 Allomuricauda sp.
AAAGCACACCCGGGTGCTGGAACTGGTAGACAGGCATGGTTGAGGGCCATGTGTTCATTAGAGCGTGTGGGTTCGACTCCCATCCCGGGTACAAATCCCGACCGAATCTGGTTGGGGTTTTTTGTTTCATCCCAGTCCATATCCACTGTATTTTTATTCCGATGCAAATTTTAACGTACCTTTTTAAAGGTTGAATGCTTTATTAAACTAAATTTGTTTAAACATTTTCACAAAAAAATGAACAATGTAAAGCAATCGTTCAGCATTCGCGATATGGAAAACCTGTCGGGAATTAAGGCGCATACCATAAGAATATGGGAAAAACGCTACAATCTTTTCACTCCTGAAAGAACAAGTACCAATATACGTACCTACAGCCTCGCGAGCCTTCAAAAATTGTTGAACATCACCTTGCTCTACAACAATGGCTACAAGATTTCTAAAATTGCTAGGATATCGGAAGGCGAGATACCCAAAAAAGTCAGTGAAATCATTTCAAGCACGAGTGAAAAAAGCCAAGCCATGAACGCCTTGAAATTGGCAATGGTAAATTTCGACCAAAGCCTATTTTATGAAACGTACGATGCGCTTTTAGAGAAAAAATCTTTCAAAGATGTATTCTACGATGTTTTTATACCGCTCTTGACCGAACTTGGCCTCTTGTGGCAGACCGATACCATAAGTCCGGCACACGAACATTTTATCACCAACTTGATAAAACAGAAAATCCATGTACATATAGAGCAATTGCAATCTAGCCCCCCAAGGAGAAACGACAAGGTTTTCACGCTTTTTCTTCCAGAGAACGAAATACACGAAATAGGTTTGCTCTATGTGAACTATGAGATACTGCTCAGAGGTTACAAAACCATATATCTGGGTCAGACCATGCCCCTTGAAAACCTAGGTGATTTATTGAAATACTTTGACAATGTCCATTTCGTATCTTATTTCACCGTATCGCCGACAAAAGACCGATTGGAAAAATATATCACTGATTTCACCAATGATCTGAACCGTCATGGGCAATCTAGGCTTTGGATTTTAGGACGTCAGTTACAATATCTTTCGTTAGATGAATTGCCAAGTTCTGTAAAAACGTTTGGCACAATAGATCAACTCGCAGAGGCACTCTAGTAGATTTTAGATGAAAAAAGTTGTGGTCATAGGCTCTGGATTCTCATCACTTTCTACGGCTTGCTATTTGGCCAAAAACAATTTTGATGTGGTCATTCTCGAGAAAAACAGTACTGTGGGTGGCAGGGCTCGACAACTCAAAAGAGATGGTTTTACTTTCGACATGGGGCCAAGTTGGTATTGGATGCCCGACATCTTTGAAAAATTTTTTCAAGACTTTGGGAAAAACACCTCTGATTTCTACCATCTTGAAAAACTTGACCCCGCCTATAAAATATTCTTTACCGATGATCAAGTGACCATCGGCGATAGCCTTGACAAAATTTGTGAAGAATTTGAACGGCTGGAAGCGGGAAGCTCACAAGAACTCAGAAAATTCATTGGCAAGGCTAAAAAGAATTATGATATTGCCATCAACGACATCGTGCTTAGACCAGGGCAATCGCCTTTTGAGCTGGTCACGGCAGATACGGTTCTCAGGGTCGACCAGTTTTTCAAGAATATCAGTCAAGAAGTTAGAAAAAGGGTCAACAATCCCAAATTGGTGTCCATCTTAGAATTTCCCGTGCTCTTTCTAGGGGCAAAACCCAGTAAGACCCCTTCATTTTACAGTTTCATGAACTATGCCGATTTTGGCTTGGGCACTTGGCATCCCAAGGGTGGCATGTACCAAATCATAGAGGCAATGCAAAAATTGGCCATTGAATTGGGCGTTGCTATTTTTACCCATAGTCCGGTGAAAAAAATAAATGTTTCAAAAGGTCAAGTGCGATCGGTTACGGTAAATGACGAAGAAATAGCTTGCGACATAGTGGTCAGCGGTGCCGATTACCACCATTCAGAAACATTGTTCGATCCGAAGTACAGACAATTTTCTGAAACCTACTGGCAGAATAGGACCTTTGCCCCATCTAGTCTTTTGTTCTATGTTGGTTTCAACAAAAAATTGAAGAACATCGGGCATCATAACCTATTTTTTGATACTGATTTTGAAGCGCATGCCAAAGAAATCTATGACCATCCGAAATGGCCAGCAAAACCGTTGTTCTATGCGAATTTTCCATCGGTCTCTGATAGCACAATGGCGCCAGATGGCTGTGAGACAGGATTTTTCTTGATTCCCATTGCCCCTGGGCTTGAGGATACCGACACACTTCGAAACCAGTATTTTGACATTATTGCCGATAGGTTCGAATATCGCACCGGGCAAGAGATTGAAAATAGCATTATATTTAAAGAAAGCTACTGTGTGAAAGATTTCATCAAAGACTACAATTCATACAAGGGCAATGCCTATGGCATGGCCAATACACTACGCCAAACCGCTTTTCTTAGGCCACCGTTAAAGAGCAAAAAAGTAAAGAATATGTTTTTCACGGGGCAATTGACCGTACCTGGGCCAGGTGTTCCACCTGCTTTGATATCAGGAAAATTGGTTTCTAACCTCATCATCAAACAATACAAGTAGTACATGAAAGCGGTTTTCGACAAAGTTTCCTATCAATGCAGCAAAGCGGTCACGAAATCGTATAGCACCTCTTTTTCTTTGGCCACTAAAATGTTGTCGTCCTCTATACGATCTGACATTTATAATATTTATGGTTTTGTCAGGTTTGCCGATGAGATCGTTGACAGTTTTCATGAGTATGACAAAGAAGATCTATTGAACCATTTTGAGGATGATCTCGAAAAGGCCCTTTTGCAACGAATCAGTCTAAACCCCATTTTGAATGCCTTTCAGCATACCTACCACACATACAAAATTCCCAGGCACTTGGTAGACTCTTTTATGAAGAGCATGCGAATGGACCTTACCAAAAAAGAATACAGTACCGAAAGCGAGTACAAAGAATATATCTATGGATCGGCCGATGTGGTCGGCCTAATGTGTCTTTGCGTTTTTGTAAAGGGAGACAAACAAAAATACGACGCATTGAAAGAGTCGGCCATGGCCTTGGGTTCCGCTTTTCAAAAAGTGAACTTTTTACGTGACCTTAAGGCCGATTATGAAGAATTGAACCGAACCTATTTTCCATACATTGATTTGGCAGCGCTTGACGAGAGATCAAAAAATCGCATTGTCGAAGAAATAAGGGAAGATTTCAAAAAGGGCTATTTGGGCATAACGAAACTTTGTAATGATTCTAAGTTCGGCGTTTATACGGCCTACAAATATTATAACAAGCTATTGGACAAATTGGTTAAAACACCGCCCCTGGAAATTCAGAACACGCGCATTAGGGTACCTAATTATCAAAAATTTGGGTTATTGGCGAAATCATATGTGAACTATAAACTAAATTTGGTGCAGTAATGAAGATTCTTGTTTGGATATTGATTTTTTTGGCCACTTTTTCCTTTATGGAATTTATGGCATGGTTCACCCATAAATATATCATGCACGGTTTTCTCTGGAGCCTGCACAAAGACCATCATAAAAAGGATCATGATTCATGGTTTGAACGCAACGATGCTTTTTTTATTTTTTATGCCGTGGTGAGCATGGTTTGTTTCTATTTGGGCGCCCAGACCGATTTTTGGTACGGCTGGCCCCTTGGTTTTGGCATATTGGCTTATGGTATCGCTTATTTCATGGTACACGACATTTTTATTCACCAACGTTTCAAGATGTTCAGAAATGCCAACAACTGGTATGCCCGTGGTGTCAGAAGAGCGCATAAAATTCATCATAAACATTTGGGCAAAGAAGATGGGGAATGCTTCGGAATGTTGATAGTGCCCTTTAAATATTTCAAGAAGAGGTAAAATTATTGCGCGATCAGTGTGTCCAATAACTGGTGGATCTCATCGGTATTCCAATTCGCTATTCCATCTTCTACATGTACCGCAATGTTTCCCTCTTTGTCGATGATATACGATGAGGGTACGATAGTAACATCTACAGGAGCCTTTTCGCCAATAATCAAATACGTGACCGGAAAAGTGAATTCTTTTCTTTGCATGAACTCCTCTACCGGTGGACGTTCTTCATTGGTAATGACATAAAAAACAACTTGATCGGCATATTTTTCATATAATTTTTGGATGCTGTGGAGTTCTGCTTCTGAAATCAATTTCCATGATGCCCAGAAATTGATGAAGACCACATAATTCTTCGAATTCTCGAAATTGAAAAAATCCCAATTGGCATCCTTTAGTTTCCAGTCATAATCGACAATTTTTCTTCTTTCCTGCTCGGCAATTACCTTGGGTCCGAAATTGAAGGCCCTTATCAAAAAGAGCTTTCCATAATAGCCCATTGGGGTTACAAAGAAAGATAGTACAAAAAGAATGAGCAGTAGGTTGAGAACGGTTTTTCTTTTGAATTTCATGGTTAGCCTGGAAGGTTTGTTCAAAAATAAAGAACTCCTGAAAAATCAGGAGTTCTTTTGTTGATAATCATCAATGCGCTAAGCATTTTCCTTTTTTATCAGGTTCAGGGCAGAACCTTCTTTGAACCATTCGATCTGGGCATCGTTGTACGAATGGTTCACTTTGATCTCATCTTTGCTGCCATCACTATGTACCACTTCGATGGTCAACGGTTTCTCAGGCGCAAATTCATCGATGTCAACAAAATTAAAGGTGTCATCTTCTTGTATGAGGTCGTAATCGTTTTCATCGGCAAAGGTCAAAGCCAACATCCCCTGCTTTTTTAGATTGGTCTCATGGATCCTTGCAAAAGATTTTACCAATACTGCGGCCACACCCAAGTGCCTTGGCTGCATGGCGGCATGTTCACGAGAAGAGCCTTCGCCATAATTGTGGTCACCGACCACAATCGTTTTGACTCCCTGGGCCTTGTAGGCCCTTTGGGTATCTGGCACGCCACCATACTCGCCCGTCAATTGGTTCTTGACAAAATTGGTCTTTTTGTTAAATGCATTGACAGCGCCTATCAGCGTATTGTTGGCAATATTGTCAAGGTGGCCCCTGTACCGCAACCATGGACCGGCCATTGAGATATGATCGGTGGTACATTTGCCAAATGCCTTGATCAGCAATTTCATTCCTTTGAGGGCTTCTGGTTTAATGGGTACAAACGGCTCGAGCAACTGTAGTCGCTCAGAATCTATGGCCACTTTTACCTCAACACTGCTACCATCTTCCTTTGGAGGAACATATCCGGCATCCTCAACTGCAAATCCTTCTGGTGGCAGTTCATACCCGCGTGGCTCATCGAGCATTACCTCTTCCCCATCTTCATTGATCAGCTTATCGGTTACAGGGTTGAAATCCAATCGGCCCGCAATGGCAATGGCAGTGACCAGTTCGGGCGAGCCCACAAAGGCCAAGGTATTCGGATTGCCGTCAGCTCGCTTTGCAAAATTTCGATTGAACGAGTGTACAATGGTATTTCGAGGGCCATTGGCCGCCTTGTCACCATAGCGGTCCCACATACCGATACAGGGGCCGCAGGCATTGGCAAATACCGTGGCACCAATATTGTTGAACGTATCGATAAAGCCATCACGTTCGATCGTGTAGCGAACCTGCTCTGAACCAGGAGTAATGGTAAACTCTGATTTTGTCTTTAGATTTTTATCGGCGACTTGTTTCGCCAAAGATGCCGCCCTTGAAATATCTTCATAAGATGAATTGGTACATGAACCGATAAGCCCGACCTCAACGTTCAAAGGCCAATCGTTTTCTCTTGCCGCTTTGCTCATCTTTGATATGGGGGTTGCCAAATCTGGCGTGAATGGCCCGTTCAAATGGGGCTCTAAGGTAGAGAGGTCGATTTCTATGAGTTGGTCGAAATAATCCTCTGGATTTTCATAGACCTCAGCATCGGCCGTTAGATGCTCTTTTACCTCTTTGGCCGCATCTGCCACATCAACACGATCAGTGGCCCTTAAATAGCGATCCATTGATTCGTCATAACCAAAAGTAGAGGTCGTGGCACCAACCTCGGCACCCATGTTACAGATAGTACCCTTGCCGGTGCATGACATTGAGGTGGCCCCTTCCCCAAAATATTCGATAATGGCACCCGTACCCCCTTTTACCGTTAGAATATCGGCCACTTTGAGAATCACGTCTTTTGGGGCGGTCCAACCTGAGAGTTTCCCTGTCAATTTGACTCCAATCAATTTGGGGAATTTTAGTTCCCAGGCCATTCCAGCCATTACATCAACCGCATCGGCACCGCCGACACCAACAGCTACCATGCCCAATCCACCGGCATTTACGGTATGCGAATCGGTACCGATCATCATTCCGCCAGGAAAGGCATAATTCTCCAGTACCACTTGGTGGATAATTCCTGCGCCGGGTTTCCAAAAACCGATTCCATACTTGTTCGAGACCGATTCAAGAAAATCGAAAACCTCATTACTGGTTTCATTGGCCCTTTTCAAATCTGCTTCTGCCCCTACTTTGGCCTGGATCAAGTGATCACAGTGCACCGTGGTAGGTACTGCGACCTTGGGCTTGCCGGCATGCATGAACTGTAAAAGTGCCATTTGCGCCGTAGCGTCTTGGCAGGCAACACGATCAGGGGCAAAATCCACGTAATCCTTACCTCTGGTGAAAGCTTTTTGTGGATTTCCTTCCCATAGATGGGAGTACAAAATTTTCTCAGCAAGGGTAAGGGGCCTTCCCACTAATTTTCGCGCTATTTCTACCCGTTCGCCCATGGTAGCATAGACGCTCTTGATCATGTCTATATCAAATGCCATTCCAGTAGTTTAATTTTCGAAATTATAATTTGCTAAAATTACGAAATAAGAGTGGGCTTTGAAACTAATCATAGGCTGATTAGCACGCTTTTTGGTAGTCATCAAAAAACAGTACCGGTCTTTATCACATTCTAACTATTTCACGGATAAAAAATACGCCTTTACAAAAGGCCATCAATAATCGTTTCGATCGATATGCCATCGGCCTCAGCTTTGTAGTTTTTGAGTATTCGATGTCTCAAGATACCATGTGCCACCGCTTTTACATCTTCAATATCGGGGGAAAACTTGCCCGATATCGCGGCATGGGCCTTTGCTGCCAAAACCAAATTTTGCGATGCTCTGGGGCCGGCCCCCCAATCGATATAGTTCTTGACAAAATCGGAAGCATCATCAAGGGTGGGCCTAGTCTTATTGACCAACTTTACCGCATAGTCGACCACATTATCAGGAACAGGGATTCGACGAATAAGGTGCTGTATATCATTGATGGCGTCGGCACTGAAAAGGGTATTGAGCACCACAGACCGGTCTGATGTGGTCGATTTCACGATATCTACCTCTTCGTGAATGGATGGATAGCCCAATTTAATGGCGAACATAAAACGATCTAGTTGTGCCTCTGGCAAGGGATAGGTACCCTCTTGTTCAATTGGGTTTTGGGTCGCCAAAACGAAATAAGGTGATTCTAGTTTGTGCCTTTGACCAGCAATGGTCACCGCACGCTCTTGCATGGCTTCCAACAAGGCTGCCTGTGTTTTGGGCGGAGTTCTGTTGATTTCATCAGCCAAAATGATATTGGCGAAGACTGGGCCCTTGATGAACTTGAAATTACGGTCCTTGTCAAGTACCTCGCTACCCAAAATATCGCTTGGCATCAAATCAGGTGTAAATTGAATACGCTTGAAGTCTAGACCAAGGGTCTGGGCAATGGTGTTCACCATGAGGGTCTTTGCCAAACCGGGCACACCAATGAGCAATGAATGCCCCCCAGTATATATTGATAACAAAATCTGGTCAACGACCTCATCTTGCCCTATGATGACTTTTGCGATTTCATTCTTTAGGGCCCGGTGCTTTTCAACGAGGCTTTTGATAGCGGCTACATCAGACATGCATTTACTCTTTTAACCAGTTATTGGTAAAATTGCAGTCTTTGTTTTCAGCGTCAACATGTATGTAGGTGTCTTGAATACGCTCGGTCATCCATTTTTGAATGGTCTTGAGTTGTTTTTCGCGCAAGGCCAATTCTTGAATCTTTATGTAATCTCTCGCAAAGTCTGCGACATGCTCATCATACCGGTTCGAGATTTTCATAATCTTGAATTTGGGCGCCCCTCCCCTAGGGTCATTTTCTCTTATGGGTTTTGAAATTTCACCATCCTTCAGATTTCTTACCTGATTATAGAGCGCCGGATCCATTTTCGTCAATTCAAAACGGGAATCAAAGTTGATGGGATTTCTAAGAAGTCCACCATCATATTTGGTCTCTTTTTCATCTGAAAAATTAAGGGCTGCTTGAGAAAAGGTATACTTGCCGTCAACAACATGCTGGCGAATGGTATCAAGTTCTTTCAGAGCGGTCTCGGTAGCTTTTTCAGAAATTTCCGGAATCAACAAGATATGTCGCACATCTCGCTCTTGGCCCCGTACTTTCTCAACCTTGACAATATGATAGCCGAATATGGTCTCAAAAGGCTCAGAGATCTCACCCTCTTGAAGACTGAACGCAGCGTCTTTGAACTCTTTAACAAACGGGGTCTCTTTCGTCATTCCGGGATAGAGACCACCTTTTGATTTTGAGCCGGGATCTTGTGAATACAAAATGGCCTTGACATTGAAGCTTGCATCATTTTCTTCGACGTCTTGCTTAATGGTCTTTAGCCTATCGATGACCTTTTGTTTTTCCTCTTCAGATGCTTGTGGCTGCTTTACTATTTGTGCAATTTCAAGTTCTGCCCCGAATACCGGTCGCTCATCTTCAGGAATCTTGAAGAAAAATTGCCGTACCTCTTCTGGGGTCACTCCAAGATCTTCTACAATTTTGTTCTGCATTTTTTCTGAGAGCATACGCAGTTTGTTGATTTCAAAAAGTTCAGACCTAAATGATTCCAAATCTGGTTTTTTGTAATAATTCAACATTTTTTCAATGCTTCCAATTCTAGAGACCAGTTCATTGATCTGTGCATCACTTTGGGCATTTACTTGATCATCTGAAACCAAAAGGCTATCTTGAACCGCTTGGTGGGCGTACAGCCTGTCTTCCATCAATTTTCCCAATAACTGGCAGTGCGTGATATCCTCGGTCGATGCCCCTTGGCTCCGAAGATCGATCAATGTCTTTTCAATATCAGATTCCAATATCACATAATCACCTATTACAGCTGCAATACCATCTATCTTAACTTTATTGATCGATTTCACGGTATCGTTTAGGGTACTCATCTCGGCTGATTGACCAAAAGCATAAATCAGTCCAACGGTCATGAACAGCAAGAACAAAGTGCCTGTTCTATCTATACAGTTCAAATTCATTTTTTTTGATTGCTTCATCTATGATTTCCGTTTGCAATTTTTTGATATGGCCAAGCCTTCTTCTATTAAGGATAATCTGTCGTATATTGGGAGTAACATAAGGCAATGGTGCAATATCATTGGCCTCTAAAACTTGGACAACTTTTCCCAAATATACCCCTAATGAATCTTGAAGTTCAAAAAATTGTGATTTTTTTAAGTACCTGTCTTGATTATCAGAATTTAAGGGGCTGATTTCGTTAATGACCCTAGATGCACTGACCCAAACCGAATCGTTCAAGTGCAATTTCTTGAACTGAACCGCTATCGAATCGAGATATTGACGATCGGCCTCCCCAAAATTGCGCAGTTTCTCCTTAACCTCGTTCTTATTGAGAAATTGATTGGGCAGCACCGCGAAACGAAGCTGCACCAATTTTTTGTTCAATACAAAATTCTCTTTTTCATCTTCATAGAATCCGCGCAATTCAGCACTGCTGACCGTAGTATCGTTTGATTGTTCGACCAGGGCATCGAGATAGGCCCGGGTGTAGAGATCGGTACGATACTCATCGACCAACTTATCATACTTTGAAAGTTGTTCTTCAGAAAGATTGATTTTGGCCTTTGCCAACAGCAATTGTTTTGCCGCCCAATTGTTGATATAGTTCACTACAAAAGCGGTACTATCTTGAGGAGATAGGCTTTCATCTATCAAAGGTACTATATCTTCTCGATAGAGGTATTGCTCACCGACCCTTGCCACGGGTTCTTTCTCTTCCTTTTCCTTAAAAAAGGAGCCACAAGATGATACAAGGCTTAACATACCTATGGAAAATATAAGTTTGGGGTTGATTTTGGCCGAAAAATGCATTTGGCAAAAATAACAATAACTTCATGTTGGGCAAGAAGACTCTGCCTTGATTAACAGATTTTTAGTAGGGCCCGCGAGTCAATATTTTAGTACATTAGTAAGCAAAACCAACACCGATGAAATACACTACCGAGATTGTCGTTGACCTTCCCAGAGATGAATTTCTTAAGAAACTCGACAATACCGAAAACATGAAACACTGGCAGAGGGGTTTCGAGGGCTATGAACAGCTATCGAAAAACCCCGGTGAAGAAGGTGCTCGAATGAACCTTAAATACAAAATGGGCAAGAGGGATATTGAAATGGTCGAGACGATCATCAAAAAAGACCTGCCAGAAGAATTTCATCTGACATACGATACCAAGGGGGTGCACAACATTCAAAAAAACTATTTTAGTGAAGAAGATGGCAAAACCCGCTGGATTTCTGAAAGCGAGTTTCAATTCTCTTCATTGGGCATGAAACTCATGGGCTTCCTCATGCCAGGAGCCTTTAAAAAACAGTCGATGAAATATGCCATTGATTTTAAAAATTTTGCTGAAAAGGGTATTTCAGTACTTGACAAAAGGTAACTCATGGAAAAACCGGCACATCGAAAAATAAAACTCATCTGGGACTTTCGCGGCCATGCCGCCGCTAAAACCGCAGAACACCATGAAAAGCATTTGGCAGAATTTATCTTTCTCGAAAAATTGAACCACAACATCACAGGTTTTTCCCATTTCAGCGATATGCACAGCATGGCCTATATGGTGGTCGATGAATCAGAGATGAAAAGCGTTCGAGATGTATTAAAGCCCCATAGGGGCGAGGTCTATGAAGAAACGTAAACGACGGTTCAGGTCAAAAACTCTCTTGGTAGTGGCCATTGTCGCCTCTTTTCTCTTTGGATGCGAACAAAAAAAGAGGGTGACCCTTTGCAAAAGGCCTTGTCTTCAGAAGATGTCCGTATCAAACGGGTGATGGACAATCTCGCCCAATACAAGGTACAGATACAATATACCCAAATCGACCGCCATGGCGATAGTCTTACTTTTACCGATTACGATTTTCAGGTCGATACCGGCACCTATTTTTATCCTGCCAGCACTGTGAAATTTCCCGCAGCTGTTGTCGCACTTGAAAAACTGAACGAAATCGATTCGATACATCGCGATACCCGGTTCTACATTGAGGGTGATTCTATAGAGACCACTTTTTCAGAGGCCATACTCCAAATTTTTGCAGTCAGTGATAATGCCGCCAATAACCGTTTAATTGAGTTTTTAGGGTTTGACGACCTCAATCAAAGATTAAAAAAAAGAGGCGTTGCGCCCATACGCATTTCACACCGGTTGTCGGCCAAAAATGGTGATGATGTTACAACAAAACCGTTGATCATCTACACAAATGATAGTACCACGGTGACTTCCGATCCCATTATCAACAATGTTCCGGTTGCATTGAAATTAGCGGAAATCAAAAAAGGAAAGGGATTTTATGACCAAGATTCCCTATATCAAGAACCTTTTGACTTTGGGTTGAAAAATTATTATCCTATCAAAGCCCAGCATGCTTTGTTGAAACGTGTTATTTTTCCCGAGCAATTCTCAAGGGAAGAACGTTTTGACCTCACCATTGACCAGCATCATTTTCTATTGAATGTCATGCAAGTACTTCCCAGAGAGGTGGGCTATAAAGAAGAAGAATACTTTGATAGCTATGGCAAGTTCTTCATTTATGGTGATTCAAAAGCACCTGTGCCAGATCATGTCAGTATTTACAATAAGGTGGGCTATGCCTATGGTACCCTCACCGATTGTGCCTATATCAAAGACAACAAAAACAATGTCGATTTTATGCTCACGGCTACCATTTTGGTGAACAAAGATGAAATCTTCAATGACGACCGCTATGAGTATGATGAGATGGGCATCCCTTTTTTGGCGCAATTGGGTCGTGAACTTTATGAATATGAACTAAAACGGAAAAAATGAAACCTTTTGACTTTACCGAATTCACCAAAAAAATATACATCAAGGCGCCTCTAGAGACACTGTATTGGTGTTGGGGCACAAAAACGGGTATTGAAACATGGTTCTTGCAAAAAGCCGTCTATACAGATGTACAGGGAAAGAACAGGGAACCTGAGAGCCTCATACAAAAAGGCGACAGTTATGTCTGGGAATGGCACAATTGGAATGGAAAAGAAAAAGGCACCATTTTAGAGGCCAACGGTGCTGATTTTTTGAAATTTTCATTTGCCAATGACATTTGCAAGGTGTCCGTTGCGCTTGAAGATAAAAAAGATGCCGTACTACTCACCTTAAAGCAGTATGACATGCCCACCGATGAAGAGACCAAAATGAACATATACAATGGCTGTAGTTGCGGGTGGACATTCTGGTTGGCCAACCTAAAGGCCTATTTAGAACATGGCATCGTATTGAATGAAAAAGAATTCGACCTCACCGACATTCCACAGGCCGGTCATATCTATGTCAATATGTAAAGGCACCGAAAAAACGGTGCCCTAACAACAACCAAAAACAAAACCAGATTATTTTGGCATCACCACATCTTCGATAATATGGATTACCCCATTTGAGGCCATGACGTCGGTTTTCGAAATCTTACTGTAGCTGCCATTGGCATCTTTTAAAAAAACACCCCCATTTTTGCCCACGACGGTCAATTGACTACCGTTTAAGGTGGTCAACGTCGCTTTTCCTCCACCTGATTCCAAAGCAGTGACAACATCTTTGGCAGTAAGCTTGCCCGATACTACATGATAGGTCAAGATAGCAGACAGTTTGTCTTTGTTTTCAGGTTGCAACAATGAGTTCAAAGTATTGGCATCTATTTTGGCAAAACCTGAGTTCACAGGTGCAAATACCGTAAATGGGCCCTCACTTTTGAGCGCTCCTACCAAATCTGCCGCTTTGAGCGCAGTAACCAAGGTTGAAAAGTCTTCAACCGAAACAGCGATATCTACAATATCCTGAGATTTTTGGGAAGCAACATTCTTGACAAAGAACAATATCGAAACAGTTGTTAATACAAAAGCTAATTTTTTCATGATCTGTTTAATTTTTAAATTTTAATGATTTGTTTTTGCGCGCTTTCATTCTCATTTACACTGCTTTTCTTAATTTGGATGAGGTGACTGTTTTTTTATCATATCTTTAACACGTTGACTTTCCCTGATGGATGAATCACTGTTGATAAAAAGAGTTCGCGACCAAGACCAAAAAGCCCTGTATTTATTATATGACAAATACTCTGCAGCCCTATTTGGGGTCATCTTGCGCATTTGTCGAAATCGATCCATGGCAGAGGATATATTGCAAGAAACGTTTGTCAAAATCTGGAAGAACATCAGCAGCTATGACAGTTCAAAAGGTAGATTTTATACTTGGGCCTATCGTATTGCCAAGAACACTTCGCTGAATGCTTTGCGAAAAAATGATATACTCATCCAAACCGATGATTTAAGTGTATATAAGAATACCGGTTCAGACGAATCACAACCAAACTATGCCCAATTGAACGGAGCCTTGAAGAAATTGGAACCACACCATCAAAAAGCCATTTCTTTGGTCTATTTCAGGGGATATACGCACCAAGAGGCACATGAAGAAATGGGAGTGCCCTTGGGTACTTTCAAATCATATATTAGACAGGCACTGCAGTCGCTGAGAAAGAGCTATGGGCAAGAATTTATTTTGACAGTTCTGATAATAGAATGGATTTCAAATGGATAGGAAAAAGATACTTGAGGAAGGATTTTTGGAAAAATATCTGTTGGATGAGTTAACGGACTCAGAGAGGAATACCATTGAATCTGCGCTACAAGAAGATATTGAGCTAAAAAAGCAATTCGACCTTTTGGAAGCCGATTTTGAACATATGGCCTTTGAAAATGCCTTAGAACCACATGTTCGGGTAAAAGAATCTCTTCAAAGGCGGCTTGAAAACAAAAAGGTTAGAAGACTTCATAACATTCCATTTTATGCGGCGGCAAGTTTTGCGTTGCTGTTTTTATTGACTTCTTTTTTTCTCTATACCAAATGGCAGAATGCCCAACGAGACCTCAATTCAATACAAATCGAAACCACCGTCCTTAAAGAGCGGTTAAATGTATTTGAGGAAAAAACCGAAGTTGCCAATACCAAATTAAATACCATCAATGGGCCGAACATTATTCCTTTTGTGCTTACAGGCAATGAAAAACTGCCCAATTCCAGGGCCGTAGCTTATATAAACCATGCTGAAAAAAGAGTCGTCGTCAATTCTGCAGGACTGCCACAACTGCCCAAAGACCAGACCTATCAGATGTGGAGTGATGTTAACGGGGCAATGATCGATATGGGGCTCCTTTCTCCCAGTGAAGAGTTGGTCACCCTAAAATACATCGATAAGGCAGAATCACTGAACATTACCATCGAACCAGCTGGTGGAAGTGAACATCCAACGGTAGAAAAACTGATCTCTTATGTGACTTTGTAGGGAAATCGGTTTCCCATTGATATACTAACTAATATAAAAACATCATGAAAAAACTTATCGCCGAGTTTATCGGCACACTTTGGTTGGTTCTAGGTGGGTGTGGAAGTGCCGTACTTGCAGCTGCGTTTCCAGAACTCGGAATCGGATTTGTTGGGGTCGCCTTGGCCTTTGGACTCACCGTATTGACCATGGCCTATGCCATTGGCCATATCTCGGGTTGTCACCTGAACCCTGCGGTGACCATCGGATTGGCCATCGGGGGCAGAATCAACAAAAAAGACGTATTGCCCTATATCGTGGCGCAGGTATTGGGAGGCATAGCAGGCGCAGCAATTCTTTATCTGATTGCCACTGGAAAGCCCGGTTTTGAGATAGGTGGTTTTGCGGCCAATGGCTATGCGGAACATTCGCCCGGAGGGTATGGTATGCCCTCTGCTTTTATTACCGAACTGGCGATGACCTTTATGTTTTTGATCATCATTTTAGGGGCCACCCACTCTAAAGCCCCAAAATACATGGGAGGATTGGCAATCGGTCTTGGACTTACTCTTATCCATCTGATCAGTATTCCTGTGACCAACACGTCTGTAAACCCGGCCCGAAGTACCAGCCAAGCCCTTTTTGCAGATGGTTCATGGGCCGTTTCCCAACTTTGGCTTTTTTGGATTGCACCCATTTTAGGGGCCATCATCGCCGGAATTGTATACAACTATCTGTCGCCTGAAAAAGAAAACTAAAAAAAAAGTCCCGACCCATTACAGGTCGGGACCCTTCATTCAATCATCGAAGTCTATGACAACACCTCGACAGGTTCATCAATCCTTTTTTTGTTGAAATCAAAAGATTCGGCCAATAAGGCTTCATCAAAGTCAATACCCTCTATGGGCACCAACGTTTCACTTTCGGCATCCCAATCGATTCGTTTACCCAATTTCCAAGAAAGGCCGGCCATATGAGCGGTAATGGCCTCATCAAATCCTTCATCGATTCCACAACTTACCCTGCCCCCGTTCTTGATTGCACTTAACCATTCACGCATGTGCAAAAAGGTCGAATCGACCCTTTGCCCGTTGATGTATGTCCACATGAGGCCCTTATCCGCAAAATATTGTGATGTGGCCGAAGAAATGGCATCAGGCACATTGGCACCAGGATTATATTGGTAGATCGGTGCCATTGGTCGCATTTTCTCTGCTTCGAGCATTTCAGCATATCGGGTAGAACCACCATCAGGCCATACGGTAAGTTTATTGCCCAATTCCATGGTGGCATCATGCCCCATCAAGATAGTGGGTCTGTTGAAACCATTGCCCAAGGTGGCACTGTAGCAAAACGTCATACCCTTTTCTTTGCCCTTTTTCTGGCTGCTGCCCGTACTGAACTCAGGAAACTCCATATTCACCTGTAGTACATCGGGTACGGTTCGGCCATCATTGTGGGTATAGATACCACCAGACGCCATAACTGATTTTGGAATACCCATATTCAGCACACAGTTCAAACGGTCATAATCATGGGTCAACAGGTCACCTGAAAGTCCTGAACCATACGACCACCATTTACGCCACCTAAAAAAGTGATCTTTATTGAACGGTACTTTGGGAGCGGTACCCAAAAACATCTCCCAATCAATGGTCTGTTCACTGGCCTTTTCATGAATATCATAATTCCAGGCACCATTGTCGTCATTCCGGTTTGTGTTGGTCTGTATAAGCGAAACATGGCCCAAAGTACCTTTCGATACTATGTCTTGTGCCGTTTTGAAACTTAGCGTCTGCCTGTGCTGATGGCCTACTGCGAATACAGCTTTCGATTTTTTTGCCGCTTCACGAAGCCTGAAGGTCTCTTCAATGGTATGGGTCATGGGTTTTTCAACATACACATGAATCCCCTTATTGAGGGCATCGATAGACATAGGGGCATGCCAATGATCGGGAGTAGCGATAACGATGGCATCGACCTCACCACTATCGATCATTTCTTGATGGGTCTTATACCGTTTTATGGCATTATCTTTTGTGGCAAAGGCATTGATGGCCATCTCGGCCCGAACATCAAAAACGTCACAGACCGCCGTTATGCGCACATTCAGCTTATCTTGTTTTAAAAAATCTTCCAAAGCTTTGTGGTGCGGATTTTCATTGGCCTCCAATTTCATGGCCTCTACCCATTCTTTGGTGGCAAAACCCATGGCGCGGCACAAATGCTCGCCCCGGCCCCCAAAGCCTATGATACCCACGCGAACAGGGTCGCCTGTAATATCTGGTACGGTAGGCGGCAACGATGGGGCTATGTTCAACTGTTCCAATATTTCAGAGCGTTCCCTTCGGCCACTGACCGTATTGGCGGCCCCGGCCCACCACACAGCTCCCAATATTGGCAGACCGCCCAAACCCTTTAACAAATCTCTTCTACTCCATTTCATACCTTCTCTATTTTAGCTGTTCTTTTATTGTTTTTGAAAAAATAACCCAAGCCGAAAACATGTCCGGTAGGATGTTGATAAAGAATCATACAGGCCACCAACTCTATCAGGTTTTTGTTCACGAACCAATAGCTGCCCTCGACATTTATTTGAGGTAGCCAAGGCAGTGAGGGATGCGCCAGATAATAGAGTGCCAAAAGGCCAATGCCCGCTAAGGCGCCTATTTTTTCAAGAAAGCCCAAAATAAGGGTTATTCCCACCAAAATTAACGCGACTACGTTCAACGTATCGACCCATCCGATAAGAGCATCAGAGGTCAGCCAAGTAAAAAATGGTTTTAACGGACCTTGGGCCGAGGCCAAGTATCCGAAAGAGGTCCAATCAGGATCGTACATTTTTGTAATGCCTTCGTACAAAAAATGCCATCCTATCAATATCCGCAATAGCACAATGCTGTGCTTCAATTGCCAGTTCGATTTCATTGTAGACATATGTTTGAGTGGTTAAGGTTGTCAAAACAAGTTACAAGATATAAAAGTAATCCCGCCAACAAAAAGAGGTCATGACAAATATCATAAAACGAAATTCAGGCCGAAGATGGAAAAGGCAACAAAATATGGGCGGTACCGTATAGATCAACTCTTTCGGCAGCACTCAAGATGACGAAATGGGCATTCCGTATAAATCAAAGTCAGATGCTCCGGTGATTTTGATATTCGCAAAATCTCCGATTTTCACATAAAATTTGGAGGCATCTACCAGCACTTCATTGTCGACGTCGGGGGAATCAAATTCGGTGCGACCCACAAAATAATTGCCCTCTTTTCTATCGATGATGCAACGAAAGGTTTTCCCGATTTTATCTTGGTTCAGCTCCCATGAGATTTGTGACTGTACTTCCATGATCTCGTTGGCACGCCGTTGTTTTACTTCTTGTGGAACATCATCTGCCAAATTAAAGGCATGGGTATTCTCTTCGTGGCTATAGGTAAAACAGCCCAAACGTTCAAACCGCATCTCCCTGACCCAGTCTTTCAGGGTTTGAAAATCTGCTTCGGTTTCTCCAGGATAACCAACGATCAAAGTGGTACGGATAGCCATATCTGGCACAGCTTTCCTAAAATCTTGAAGCAACTTCGTCGTTTTTGCCTTTGTTGTTCCCCTACGCATACTTTTTAGCACGGGGTCGGCGATATGCTGCAACGGAATATCGATATAGTTGCAGATTTTAGGCGCTTCACGCATCACCTTCAACACATCCATCGGAAAACCTGTCGGAAAGGCATAGTGCAAACGGATCCATTCAATTCCCTCGACTTTTGCCAACTTTTCCAACAATTCGGCCAGGTTTCGTCTTTTGTAGAGATCAAGGCCATAATAGGTCAAGTCTTGGGCGATCAGAATCAGTTCCTTTACGCCATTGGCCGCCAGCCTTTCGGTCTCGGCCACCAGTTCTTCCATCGGTTTGCTTTTGTGCTTACCGCGCATCAGGGGAATAGCGCAAAATGAACATGGCCTGTCACAGCCCTCCGCGATTTTTAGATAGGCATAGTTTTTTGGGGTAGTGGTCAAACGCTCACCCAACAGTTCATGCCTATAATCGGCCCCCAAGGCCTTCAAAAGATTGGGTAGGTCGCTAGTGCCGAAATATTCATCGACATTGGGAATTTCCTTTTGCAAATCGGGCTTGTAGCGCTCACTGAGGCATCCCGTAACAAATACCTTATCGATTTCGCCCGCTTCTTTTTTTTGTACAAACCCCAAAATGGTGTTGATGCTTTCTTCCTTGGCATTGGCGATGAACCCGCAGGTGTTGATGACCACCACATTGCCCTCTTCTTCATGCACCACCTCTTTGTTGTTGGCACGCAACTGCCCCATGAGCACCTCTGAGTCGTAGACATTTTTGCTACAGCCCAAGGTGACTACGTTTATTTTGTTCTTTTTAAGGGATTTTGTACGCATACCTCCACTAGATGGAGGGCAAAATTACAAAAGTCAAACGGTTAGTCTTTATAACCTTCAGGAATTTTCCTTGTCTTTGTCAACGCTTCAAAGGCTGTGCCCAGACCATATAGTTTATCTTCTTGAAATTGTTTTGCGATAAAGGTCAAACTAATGGGTTCTCCGCTCTCTTTGTATGCCATTGGAACCGTCAAAGCAGGGTACTCGGCCACAGCCGCTGCCCCTGCATCATAATTGTTTATTGATAAAATTGCATCTAACCGATGTTCGGTCATCGAAACATTGAAGTACTTACGGCCATTGGCTTTCAACCGTTTTTTGATCAGTTCTAGACCTGCGGTCGAAGTAGTATCTGCCAAAATGCCTTCAAACAGTGCTTGACCATAGGGTATTCTCACTAAAGAATCCATCAGATTAAAATCGACCACGTCTTTTAACGTGGCCACTGCAACAGCACCTTTATCTTCAACCGAAGTCTCGATGTACCTGGGCAAATCACTTTTCATATCAATGTTCAAAATAGACAGAAACCCATCAAATTCAACTTCGGGCGGTTCAAATTCAATAATGATCGCCCCAGCGACTTTCATTTTTTCAAGTGTCATGCGATAAACGGAATCACTCTCCACATAGTTTTTGAGTGCTCCAAACCGTTTTCCCTTAAGCGTTGCATTTTCGGCTGCGTACCATTTTTCATTCCAATCGGCGCGGACCGATCTTTCATCACGCTCGTCAAAACCACGCATGGCATCCAACAAAATGCCATTGTCAATGACATTTTTGGTCATGGGCCCCGGGGTATCCAATGTACTGGAAATAGGCACGATGCCCGATCTGCTCAACAGACCTATGGTAGGCTTCATACCGACCACTGAATTCTGGCCAGAAGGCGATAGAATAGAGCCTGAAGTTTCGGTACCCACGGCGGCCACGGCATAATTCGCGGCTACAGAAGTTCCGCTGCCCGCACTAGAACCTCCCGTATCAAAAACACGGCGACCATAGGGATTCAACGTTTGCCCACCTACAGCACTCTGGCCATTGGGGCAAACGGCACAGATAAAATTGGCCCATTCGCTCAAATTCACCTTACCCAAGATCAAGGCACCATTTTCTTTCAATCGTTCCACGATAAAGGCATCATTGGTCTGATTTTCCATCAAAGCAATGGCTCCAGCCGTGGTTTTCATATTCTGCGTGCCAATGTTGTCCTTCAGCAAAATGGGCATACCGTAAATGGGATGATGACCTTCTGAGTCGGTATCCAACGCCCGAGCTTCTTCCAACACCTTCTGATTCAAGGCAATGACCGTGTTCAGGGTTGTTTCGTTTGGCAGTTCATACTTGTAAATTCGGGTAAGATAGAAAAGTACCAAATCCTCGTACGAAAATTTACCTTCGGAAATGTTTTTTTGGATGGAGGGAATATCTTGCTCCAACACCAAAGGTTTCATCATTTCATATTTCTCTTGGGCAAATTGGGAAACCTCGCCATAGAGCGGTAAAAACACCTCGTTCTTATCCAATACCTTGCTTTGGATGAACTTGTAACGCATACGCTCTTTTTCGTGCTCGGCATTGGCCGCTACCTCAGCGGAATCATTGTAAGGCTGCCATAATACAACAGGTACCGTTTTCTTGGATTCTTGCTTACAGGCCGCAAAGAGCAGTAATAATAGCATGGGTAAGATGCTTTTTTTCATGTGCTTATTTTATTGTTTCATGGTCACGTACAACCCCCGCCTGACCAGCAGGCAATTTAACTGATTAAAGACAATCTTTGGTTTGCCTTTTTGATGATTGTTTCGAACAGGAAGGTTTCATAATACTTCTTTATCGTTTAACAGTGTTCTGGCATATCGAAACGACAAGGAATGTAAAATCAAATATTAAAAAACGAATCTACAAACTCATACTTGTTGAAGACCTGTAGATCTTCCAAACCTTCGCCTACCCCAATATATTTTACGGGTATTTGAAACTGATCGGAAATGCCGATCACCACACCGCCTTTAGCCGTGCCATCTAATTTCGTGACGGCCAAACTGGTCACTTCGGTGGCCTTGGTAAATTGTTTGGCCTGCTCAAAGGCATTTTGGCCTGTAGAGCCATCAAGTACCAACAATACGTCATGCGGGGCATCGGGCATCACTTTTTGCATCACCCTTTTCACCTTGGTAAGCTCGTTCATCAGGTTCACCTTGTTGTGCAAACGCCCAGCGGTATCGATCAAGACCACATCGGCATCATCGGCAACGGCAGAGTTCAAGGTATCAAAAGCTACAGAAGCAGGGTCACTGCCCATTTTCTGCTTTACGATGGGCACGGCAACGCGCTCTGCCCACACCTGCAATTGGTCAATGGCCGCTGCACGAAAGGTGTCTGCTGCACCCAAGACCACTTTTTTGCCCTGGTTTTTGAACTGATGGGCCAATTTACCAATGGTCGTGGTCTTACCGACCCCGTTTACCCCCACCACCATGATGACATAGGGTTTTTTACTTTCGGGCACCAAAAATTCTTCGGCTTCGCCCACATGGGTCTCTGAGAGCAGCGCTGCGATCTCTTCACGCAAAATGGTGTTCAGTTCATCGGTGCCCATATACTTGTCACGCGCCACCCGCTCTTCGATACGTTCGATGATTTTTAAGGTGGTATTGACCCCTACATCAGAGGTGACCAACACCTCTTCAAGGTTGTCGAGTACTTCGTCGTCGACCTTTGACTTGCCCGCCACGGCCTTGCTGAGCTTACCGAAAAAACTGGTCTTGCTCTTCTCCAGGCCTTTGTCAAGCGTCTCTTTTTTTTCTTTTGAAAATATTTTTTTGAATAGGCTCATTGGTCCATTTAAAGTTGGAAATCAAAGATAGGAAAGTAAGGGGAGTTATATTAAAACAAAAAAGCCGCCCATTGGTTATTGGGACGGCTTTTTTTATTCTCATATCGTGGTTGGCTCACTTCTTCGCCAACCAGTCGTTTACAAACTCAGGGGGCATGACTGACTCTACAAAGGTGTAGGACCCTGACTTGGGCGATTTTACCATTTTGCTGGCCTTTGTCAATCTCTTTGAGCTCGATTGTAATGTTGCTACGGTCTTCTTTGCCATGACTCCAGTTTATTTGATTTCTTTATGAATGGTCATACGCTTCAAGATTGGATTGAATTTTTTGATTTCGATCCTATCGGGCGTGTTCTTTTTGTTCTTGGTGGTTATGTACCTTGATGTACCCGGCATACCGGAGTCTTTGTGTTCGGTACACTCTAAAATAACCTGAATTCTATTGCCTTTCTTTGCCATCTTGCTCTACTATTATTTGGTGTAACCTTTGGCCCTTGCCTCTTTCAAAGCGGCTGAAACACCTTTTCTGTTGATGATCTTGATGCCCTTGGCAGAAACATTCAACGTCACCCAACGCCCCTCTTCGGGAATATAGAAACGCTTCTTTGAGATATTGGCGTCAAATCTTCTTTTGGTCTTGTTGATAGAGAAGGAAACATTGTTTCCGAACATCACCTTTTTTCCCGTAATTTCACAAATTCTTGACATCGCCTTCGCTTTGCGTGATTTTATTGAGGGTGCAAAT